>JAJEAO010000112.1 GCA_022822745.1 Acidobacteriota bacterium | reverse complement strand
GACGGTTTCGAGTCCGAACCCGGCGTTTCGGGGGGTGCGGGTTCCGTTGGCGTCGAGCTTCGTGCTGAGTTCGAAGCGGGGGAAGGAGGCGTGGGTGGAGCCGGAGATCGGGGAGGACGGGAGGTCGTATCGGTTCCGGGTGCGGGTGGGCGCGCCCCCACTCTGGGCGAAGAAGGGCACGAAGTTGTCACGGGGTGCGAACTTCCGCTGCCTGCTGTCTGGCGCGCCGATGCGTGGGGACTACATCAAGGCGGAAGGACAGGCGAAACGGATGGGGTCGCGGTTGCTGGCGATCGTGGTGGCCGGGAAGCGCTCCCGCGTGTACCTGGATCCGAGCGAAGCACATGAAGCCCTACCGAGAACAGCCTCCCCGACTTGGAGACCTACGACCGACCTGCCCGACGATCCACGTAACATCTGGTGTATTCCCTACGGCTTGAGGACTTTCGCCGACCTGTTCACGCCGCGGCAGCTCGTGGCCCTGACGACCTTCTCGGACCTGGTGACCGAGGCGAGGGACCGAATCCGGCGTGATGCGGCTGCGGCGGGGTTACGCGACGACGGGGTGCCGCTCCGGAATGGGGGCGCCGGAGCGACGGCGTATGCCGAGGCTGTTTCGGTGTATCTCGGGATGACGGTGAGTCGTCTCGCCAACCGCCAATCCACGCTCTGCTTCTGGGACAAGGCAGGCCAGAAAGTCCAGCAAGTCTTCGCTCGCCAAGCTCTGCCAATGGTGTGGGATCCATGTGAGGGTAACCCGTTCAGCGCGTCGAGCGGCAACTTTCTGGGACAGGCCAACTATCTCTGTCGTGTCGTCGAGAGGTTGGGTGGTGTCCATGGGTCTGCGATACTGCATGATGCTCGCCACTCCGGCGAGAGACGCGATCGAATCCTCTCAAGCGATCCACCCTACTACGACAATATCGGCTACGCGGACTTGTCGGACTTCTTCTACGTGTGGTTGCGGAGATCGCTGCGTCCCGTGTACCCGGACATATTCGTTACGCTCGGAACACCGAAGGCAGAGGAACTTGTCGCGACTCCGTACAGGCACGGCGGTCGAGACGAAGCGAGGGAGTTCTTCCTAACGGGCATGCGTCAGGCGATCCGTCAGCTCGCGAAGACATCCCATGCGCATTTTCCGGTCACCATCTACTACGCATACCGGCAATCCGAGGGGACGCAGGGCAGCGGAACGACGAGTACGGGCTGGGAGACATTCCTCGACGCCGTGAGTCGAGCGGGATTCACGATCACCGGAACCTGGCCGATGCGAACTGAATTCACGGCTGCTCTGAAGAGGAACATCTCCGCACTGGCCTCATCGGTCGTTCTGGTCTGTCGCACTCGCGCGCGTGAAGCTATCGAGTGGACTCGCCGCGAGTTTGCTACGGCCGTGCGCGCCGAGTTGCCGCCGGCGCTGCGTCTGCTCCAGAGCGGGAGCATCGCGCCGGTGGATCTCCAGCAGGCGGCGATCGGTCCCGGGATGGCGGTTTACACCCGCTACGAGCGGTTGGATGTCCGGGCGCCGCTCGAGAGTTTGGGTCGGTGGGCGCCGAGTCGGCCCGCCATGAGCACCGGCTGGAGTGCCGTGGAGGAGGGCGCGGTCCCGACTCGTCTCGTGGAAGGCAGGCCTCTGCGCATGACCCTGCCGGGCAGGAGCCCGGCGCGCCGGCAATGTGCCGGGTGGGAGCCCGGTGCGCCGGCAATGTGGCGGGCGGAAGCCCGGCGCGCCGACACGATGCCCTTGAGCCCCCTGCGCTCCCGGTAGGAGGAATCTGTTGAAACTGACGAATCGCGATCAGGTCGGGAAGGCTCTGGACCTGCTTCAGGCAGGACTCGCCCCGTTCATCGGGCGGCAGGTGCGCCACGCCCGGAAGCAGCGTCGCGTCGGAACGGATGTTCTCCGCTCGCTGGCGCGGTATCCGTCGCAGGCGAAGTCGTTCCCCGAGGGTTGGGACGCGGCGGCGCTCCTCGGCGTGATGCTCGACCTGTGGGATTCGGTGTTCAAGTTCCCGCTCGGGCCCGCGGACCGGAGCCTGATCCACGAGCTGAAGAAGGCCCGCAACCACTGGGCGCACCAGCGGCCGTTCTCGCGCGACGAGGCGTTCCGGGCGCTCGATTCCGCGGAGATCCTTCTCCGCAACGTCTCCGCGAAGCAGGCGCCTGTGCTTCGCTCCATGAAGGAGGAGCTGCTCCGACTGAGCTACGAGGAGCGGGCGCGGGTCGCTGACCAGCGGCGCAAGCGGAAGGCCCGCGCTGCCGAGGAACCCGTCGAGGGCCTGAAACCGTGGCGCGAGGTCATCACGCCCCACGAGGACGTCTTCCAGGGGCGCTTCCAGGAGGCGCAGTTCGCCGCCGATCTCCACGCCGTTCACACCGATCCGGAACGCGCCGGTTCGGAGTACGCCGATCCAGCCCAGTTCTTCCGGCGGACCCATCTGACAGCAGGGCTCCGGGGCCTGCTCGGCGGAGCGGCCCAGCGACTCGCCGGGACCGGAGGCGACCCGGTCGTGGACCTCCAGACGAACTTCGGCGGCGGCAAGACCCACTCGATGCTGGCGCTCTACCACCTGTTCTCCGGGACGCCGGTGACCAGCCTCGCCGGCGTGGAGGACGTGCTCCGGGATGCGGGCGTCTCGGCGCTGCCACCGAATGTGAAGCGGGTCGTCCTCGTGGGCAACCGCGTCTCGCCCGGTCGCCCGGATCGCAAGCCGGATGGCACGGGCGTGCGGACGCTATGGGGCGAAATCGCCTGGCAGCTCGGCGGCGCCGAGGCCTACGCGCGGATACGCACCGACGACCAGCGCGCCACGAACCCGGGCTCGGCGCTCGGCGCCCTGCTCCACCACCATGCTCCGGTGCTCATCCTGGTGGACGAATGGGTCGCCTACGCGCGTCAGCTCGAAGACCGCTCCGACGTCCTGCCGGCCGGCACGTTCGAGACGCAGTTCTCGTTCGCGCAGAACCTGACCGAGTCGGTGAAACAGGTCGGGAACTGCCTGCTCGTCGTCTCCCTGCCCGCTTCCAGCGACAGCGATCGGTCGAGTTCGAATTCTGCCGATTCGATGGACGAGGAAGTCGGGGGGATTCGGGGGCGGCAGGCGCTCGATCGGCTCCGCAACGTGCTGGGCCGGGTGGCCTCCTCGTGGAAGCCCGCGACCTCGGAGGAGGGCTTCGAGATCGTCCGTCGCCGGCTGTTCCAGACGATGCCCGCGCATCGCTTCAAGCACCGCGATCAGACGGCGCGGGCATTCTCCGGCTTCTACCGGAAGAACCGGACCGCCTTTCCCGCCGCCTGCGGCGAAGCGGCCTACCGGGAGCGGATCGAGGCGGCCTACCCGATCCATCCGGAGGTGTTCGACCGGCTCTACGAGGACTGGGCCTCTCTCCTGCGCTTCCAGCGGACCCGCGGCGTGCTGCGCCTCATGGCGGGCGTCGTCCACGCGCTCTGGGAATCGAACGACCAGAGCCCGCTCGTCCTCCCGTCCATGGTCCCGCTCGATCCGGGCCCGGTGAGATCCGAGTTGATGCGCTATCTCAGCGACCCGTGGGACTCCATCCTCGATCAGGATGTGGAAGGGACGACCGCGCTCCCGGTCCGGACCGACGAGGCGAACGCCGCCTTCGGCCGGGTCCGCGCTGCGCGCAAGGTGGCGCGGACCATCTTCCTCGGCTCCGCGCCCAAGCAGAAGGCGGCGCAGCGCGGCATCGAGGCCCGGCGCATCCGGCTCGGGTGCGCGATGCCGGGGCAGAAGACGGCGGTGTATCAGGATGCGCTGCGGAAGCTCGCCGACGGCGGCACCTACCTCTACGCGGACGGGAGCCGTTACTGGTACGCGACCCAGCCCACGGTCACGAAGCTGGCTCGCGACCGGGCGCTGGACGTCAGCGACGACAAGATCGCGCAGGAGATCGAGCGCCGCCTTCGAGACGAGGCGAAGCGTCGCGGCGCCTTTGCCGGGGTGCACGTCGCCCCGCGGGACACCGGCGATGTGCCCGACCAGAGGGAGGTCCGGCTGGTGATCCTCTCGGGCAACTCGCCCCACCAGCGTGGTAGCGGCCCCAGCCCGGCCGTCGCGGCGGCAAGCGAGATCCTCGAGAAGCGCGGCAACGGACCGCGCGAGTTCCAGAACGCCCTGCTGTTCCTCGCCGCCGACAGGCAGCGGTGGGACGATCTGGCCCAGGCCACGAGGCGGATGCTGGCGTGGAAGTCGATCGTCGAGGAACGGGACCGGCTGGATCTGCAACCGTCGCAGGTTTCCCAGGCCCGCAACCGCCACAAGGCCGCCGGCGGTCAGGTGGACTCGCAGCTCGCCGAGGCCTATTCGTGGTTGCTCGCGCCCGGCAAGGCGAAGGCGGGCGCGAAGATCCGGTGGGAGCGCCTCCCCCTGCGCGGCGGCGGTGGACTCGTCGAACGGGTCGCCACGCGAGCAAAGAAGGACGAGCTGCTGATCCCCGAGCTCGGACCCTCCATGCTCCGGCGTGAAATGGACCAAGTGCCTCTATGGGACGGAGACCACGTCGCGATCGGCAAGCTGATGGGCTACTACGCGAGTCTCCTCGAGCTGCCCCGGGTCGCGGGACCGCAGGTGCTCGCCGAGACGATCTCGCGCGGGCTCGGGTCGCTCTCGTGGAAAACGGACGGGTTCGCCTGGGCCGAGGACTACGACGAGGATGAGCAGCGCTACGTCGGCCTCAACGCCGGGGCGGTGATGCGAGTCACGGAAGACTCGAAGGGGCTCCTCGTCCACCCTCGGGCAGCGCAACCACCGCCAGAGCCTGTCACGACGGACCCGATACCGCCCGACCCGATACCACCCGACCCGATACCACCCGACGACCCGCCGACGCCACGTCCGCGCCCGGTTCGGCGGTACTTCGGCTCGGTGAAACTCGATCCCGTCCGACTCGGCGCCGGCGCCTCCGACATCGGGGCGGAGATCCTCCAGCACCTCACCGCGCTGAGCGGCGCCGACGTGACCGTCACTCTGGAGATCGAAGCGAGCCGACGCTCGGGCTTCCCCGACCGGGTCGTCCGGATCGTGCGCGAGAACAGCGAGTCCCTGAAGTTCGCATCCCACGGCTTCGAACCGGACTGATCCACCCCCCGCCCCGATGAAGCTGGAGGATCTGCGCCGCGGCGCGAGCGTCACCGGCCTGACCGCCGGCGCCGCCACCGTCGTGAGCGTCGAGTGGCACGGATCGGACGCACTGACCCTCGTCTTTCGGGACGGCGACGGCCGGCTCGACGAGCGGGTGCTCTACCGCGCCGACGAACCGAAACTCGGCCTGCTCAGGGAGGAGCCTGCGTTTCCGTTTGACGCCGACGGGGCGGACTTCCGCCTCGCCGCCGAGGCCGAGCGCATCCGTCTCGCCCACCTCTACGACCCGCTGCTCGCGATCCAGACCTCGGAGGTGGAGCCCCTGCCCCACCAGATCACGGCGGTTTACGAGGACATGCTCCCGAGGCAACCGCTGCGGTTCCTGCTCGCCGACGACCCCGGGGCCGGGAAGACGATCATGGCGGGACTCCTGATCCGCGAGCTGATCGCGCGGAAGGACGTGGAGCGCTGCCTCGTCGTCTGCCCGGGCGCGCTGGTCGAACAGTGGCAGGACGAGCTGGACCGGAAGTTCCGCCTCCCGTTCGACATCCTCACCCGTGACAAGGCGCAGACCGCGATCAGCGGCAACTGGTTCCTCGACACGCCGCTCGGCATCGCGCGGCTCGACATGCTGGCGCGGAACGAGGACCTCCAGCGACAGCTCGAAGCGCAGGACTGCAGCTACGACCTCGTTATCTGCGACGAGGCGCACAAGATGTCGGCCCACTACTTCGGCCACGAGATCAAGACGACGAAGCGCTACAAGCTCGGCCGCATCCTGTCGCGAATCACGCGGCACTTCCTCCTGATGACGGCGACGCCGCACTCGGGGATCGAGGAGAACTTCCAGCTCTTCCTGCGGCTTCTCGACGAGAACCGCTTCCACGGCAAACCGGGGCGACATTCGGGACGGGTGGACGCCACCGATCTGATGCGCCGGATGGTCAAGGAGAAGCTGCTCCGCTTCGACGGCCGCCCGCTGTTCCCCGAGCGTATCGCTCACACGGTGTCCTACGAGCTGAGCGGCGCGGAGAGCAACCTCTACGAAGCCGTCACCCGCTATGTGCGGGACGAGTTCGCCCGCGCCGAGCAAGTGGCGAACCCGGGCCGGAGACGTACCGTCGGCTTTGCGCTGACCGTGCTGCAGCGCCGGCTCGCATCGTCGCCGGAAGCCATCCACTCCTCGCTTCGGCGCCGGCGGCAGCGGCTCGACGAGCAGCGCCGGGAGGTCCAGAGTTCCGGGCGCCTGCGCGCCGACCGGGTGCGGGACGTCGCCAGGGATTTCGTCGAGGAACTCGACGAGTTCCCCGAAGAGGAGATCGAGGCCGAGGAGGACCGGGTCCTCGATCAGGCCACCGCAGCGAAGACAGTGAAGGAGCTCGAGGGCGAGATCGCGACCTTGCGAAGGCTGGAGAGCCAGGCCGCGGCCCTCGTCCGGAGCGGACAGGACACCAAGTGGAGCGAGCTCCGCCGCCTGCTCGACGAGGTGTTCACGCCGGGTGCGTTCGAGGGCGCGGGGGAGGAGCCGGTCCCCTACGGCGCGGGCGAGATCCCGCCGCCGAAGGCCTCCCCGAAGCAGAAACTGGTTCTGTTCACCGAGCACCGTGCGACGCTCGACGCGCTGCGCCAGCGGATCGCGACCCGGTTCGGCCGTCCGCAGGCGGTCGCGCAGATCCACGGCGGAATGAACCGGGATGCGCGGCGGGAGGCGCAGGAACGGTTCCTGAACGACCCGGAAGTGCGGGTGCTGCTCGCGACTGATGCCGCCGGAGAGGGCATCAACCTGCAACGGGCGCACCTGATGGTGAACTACGACCTGCCGTGGAATCCCAACCGGCTGGAGCAGCGGTTCGGGCGAATCCACCGGATCGGGCAGAGCGAGGTCTGTCATCTCTGGAACCTGGTGGCGACGGACACGCGGGAGGGCGCGGTGTACGAGCGCCTGCTGGTGAAGCTGGAGCAGGCGCGCAAGGCGCTCGGAGGGCAGGTATTCGATGTTCTCGGCGAGCTGGAGTTCGACGGGAAGCCGCTGCGGGATCTGCTGATCGCGGCGGTTCGCTACGGCTTCCGCGCCGATGTCCGGGAACGCCAGGTCCGGGTGATCGAGGGGGCGGTGGACGTGGAGCGGATTCGGGAGCTGCTCCGCACCGCCGGTCTCGCCTCCGAAACGATGGACACCTCCCGCATCGCGGCGTTGCGGGCGGAGATGGAGCGGGCGGAGGCGCGAAAGCTCCAGCCGCACCACATCGGCTCGTTCTTCCGGGCGGCTCTGCCCCGAGCACGCGGCGCGCTGCGGCCTCGCGAAACCGGTCGTTGGCAGATCACCCAGGTTCCGGCCGAGGTCCGAGACCTGGGCCGGAGCCTCGGCAGCGGGCGCCGCAAGCCGGTCGTGACCCGCTATGAGCGGGTGGCCTTCGACAAGGAACGCCTCGTTGTGCGCGGCCGGCCGCGCGCCGAGTTCCTCGCTCCCGGGCATCCGCTGCTGGACGCCGTCGTCGCCTGGACGGGGCGGGAGTACGGGGGGCTGCTTCAGCGCGGCGCGGTGCTGGTGGACGAGAGCGATCCCGGTACCGAGCCGCGCGTCGTTCTCACGCTCTCCCACGAAGTGCGCGCCGGTCGGGTGAGAGGGCGCGAGCCGCGAGTCCTGAGCAAGCGGATGCTGTCCGTGGAACTCACCCGGAAGGAGGCGTGGAAGGCGGGGCCGGCCCCGCATCTGGATTTCCGGCCGCTGGGGTCCGATGAACCCTCCGCCGCGGAGCTGCTCGGCCGCCCGGAGTGCCGCTGGATCCGCGAAGGCCTTCGCGCCCGCGCCCGCAGCCACGCGATCGCAGAGGCGGTCCCGGAGCACGTGGGCGAAGTGCTCTCCACCTCGGTCGCCCGGATCCGCAAGACGGCGGACAAGGTCCGCGAGCGCCTCACGCGGGAGATCTCCCACTGGGACCGGCGGGCGGTGGAGCTGCGGGACGAGGAGCGGGCCGGGAAGCGGGTCGCGCGCCTCCACTGGCTGCAGGCCCGGCGCACCGCCGACGACCTGGAGCGGCGGATGAAGACTCGCCTCGCGGAGCTGGAGGCCGAGGAGCGGATCGCTCCCGGATCCCCGGTCGTGACCGGCGGGTTCGTCGTCGTCCCGGCGGGGCTGCTCCGGGAGCTCCGCGGCGAGCCGACGCCTCCGGAACGGCCGATGGACACCCAGGCCTCGGCCGAACGCGCCCGGACCACGGTCATGGCTGTCGAACGCCGGCTCGGGTTCCGCCCGGTGGATCGGGAACTGGAGCAGCTCGGCTACGACGTGGAGAGCACGGATCCGAAGTCGGGTCGGCTCCGGTTCATCGAGGTCAAGGGCCGGGTGGCGAGCGCGGACACCGTGACCGTGACCCGGAACGAGGTGCTCACCGCGCTGAACAAGCCCGAGAGCTTCATCCTGGCGCTCGTCGTGTTCGACGAGGGCGGCGGCGAGACCGTGCGTTACCTGCGGCGTCCGTTCGACCGGGAGCCCGACTTCGGGGCGACCAGCGTGAACTACGCGCTGAAGGATCTGCTGGCGCGCGCCGAAGCACCTTCGTGAGACTCGCCCGGCGGCAAGGGCTCCCCGGATACGAGATCCTGTGTTTCGTTCCCGGAGATCTCCGATGCCCGTCCCCGCTCCCCTCAGAACGACCGTTTCGTCCAGGGGGCAGGTCGTCCTGCCGAAGGCGATCCGAACCGAGCTCGGCTGCACGGTTGATCGTGGAAAAGCGGCCCGAGGGCGTTCTGTTCCGGCGTGAACCGCTTATCGACTCCACCCGAATCGAAGAGGTCCGCGGATGTCTGCGCTGGACTGGCGAACCCGTGTCGATCGAACAGATGGACGCCGCCGTCCTGAGGGAAGCGAGGCGCCGGCTGACGCGGGCCGGGGGGCCGGCTGGTCCCTGACCGAGAGGAGCGGCGGGATCCGGCGCGCCGGCACTCTATGGAGCGCCACTCTCCAGAGTGGCAATTCTCGCTACTGCTCGGCGTCGCCAGCGTACTCGCTGCCGGGCGGGAGCCCGTCGCGCCGGCAACGCTCCAGCAGGGGGACGGCGAGGTGGGGTGGTGCGGGGTGTCGCCGTGCCGGGCTGGGCCGCTACCGCGAGAACCGGCCCGGCGCGCCGGCACTCTATGGAGCGCCCCGGTTCTCCCGGTGAGGGCCTCCATACCACCGGCGGGGCGCGCCGGCATGTGATGGAATCCGCGGCGTCATGAGCCTGCGAGCCGCTGTATCCGCGTCGATCCTCCTGCTGACGCTCGTCGGCGCGCCGCTGCCGGCGGAGGCCCAGGTCACCTTCAGCCGGACCGAGTTCCAGTACCAGGGGGGATCGGCAGTCGTGGACGGGGCGCTCAGCCCACCGGGCTTCCAGCACACCTTCACGCTTCAGCACGCGAGCGGCTGGAGCCACGGCGACCACTTCTTCTTCGTGGACCTGATCTGCTGCGAGGATCCGGTCTCGAACCGGGACATGTACCTGGAGTGGTATTCGACCTTCAGCCTGGGCGCGATGACCGACTCGGACCTGTCGTTCGGCCCGGTGCGCGATGTGGGACTCATCTGGGGGTTGAACTGGGCGGCGCAACCGCGCGCGGCGCTGCTCGCTCCCGGGGTGCGGCTCGCGCTCGATCTGCCCGCCTTCGCCTTCGCGAACCTGGACTTCACCTGGCTGGTGGACCGGAGTGGCGGCCTGGAGAGCGGAGGAGCGCCCCGGGGCGACGGCCGCTTCGGCGTGGACTTCAACTGGGCCCTGCCCTTCGTGGTGGGCGAACATGCCTTCTCGGTCGAGGGGCACGGCGAGTGGCAGACGCCGCGGGACATCGAGGCCGGTGGCCGCCAGCCGTACATGGTCCTGCTGCAGCCGCAGATCCGCTACGACATCGGCAAGACCCTCTGGGGTCACTCCGGGCGGATCCTGATCGGAACCGAGCTTCAGGTGTGGCGCAACAAGTTCAGCGTGGAAGGCGTCCACGAGTTCCTGCCGCAGTTCCTCGTCGTCTGGGGCTTCTGAGTCGCCGCCCCGAACCCTCATTCGAGCAGTTCACCGCTCCAGAGGCGGGCGAGGAACTCGCGGACCGGCAGGACGAGGATCCCGTCCACGATGCGGGCTGCGGGTTCGCGGCAGACGAGGATCCGTCGGCGAAGCGGCGCCTCCTCGTGCAGGCGGCGCAACCCGGTGAGATCGCGGCGCGCCACCGAGCCGGTCCCCTTGACCTCGATGGCCACTTCATCTCCGACGACGAAATCCACTTCGGACCCGTCGCGCGTCCTCCACCAGGTGAGCGGCCGGTCGTCGCGGCTGTACGCGAGTCGCGCGGTCAGCTCGCAGTAGAGAAGCTGTTCGAGCGCCGGGCCGAACGGGGGCGATCCGGCCCATCGAAGCCAGCGAATTGGCGACCCCGGGATCGAAGAAGAACAGCTTGGCGCGCGAGGCGGGCTTGCGCTTCGCCCGCCGGGGTGAGAACGGCGGGAGAAGCCGTCCGAGCAGGGTCTCCTCGACGATGTGGAAGTACTCCCTCACCGTCCGCGCCGGCGCCTGGGCGTCGGAGGCGATCCCCTCGAAGACGATCGGCTGGGCGGCGCTCGCGGCCGCGGTGGTCAGGAAACGCGAGAACGGCTCGATGCCCCGAACCAGCCCCTCCGCCTGCACTTCGAGCCGGATCCCGGCGAAGGTCGAGAAGTCGCGGCAGCGAGGAGGGATGCGTCACGAGTTCGGTCACACCCGCATCATAGTTGCGGATTTTCCATTGATTTCCGCAGATAGGTTACGGAAATGCGTTGTATCTGTCCCTCAGTCGCCCGAGAACGCGGTTTCGAGCGCGGCGATGTCCAGCTTCTTCATCGTGAGCATCGCCTCGAAGGCGCGTCCGGCGGCCTCGGCGTCCTCGTGGTGGAGGAGGCGGAGGGCGGGTTCGGGCAGGATCTGCCAGGAGACGCCGTAGCGGTCCACCAGCCATCCGCAGCGGCTCTCCTCGCCGCCGTTCGCCACGAGCGCGTCCCACAGACGATCGGTCTCCGCCTGGTCGGGGGTGAGGACGGCGATGGAGGCCGCTGGGGAGTGCCTGAACTCGGGCCCCCCGTTGAGGGCGGTGTACGGGGCCCCGGCGAGGTGGAAGTCCACCAGCAGCGGCGGGCCGTCCGGCCCCGTCCGGCGTTCGCTCTCGATGGAGCTGCCGGGGATCAGCCCGACATAGAAGCGGGCGGCTTCATGGCCGTCGCCGTCGAACCAGAGGCAGGTGCGGACTCTCGCGGGGCTGGACATCGAATGACTCCTCGGGAATCGGGGGGCCGGGAACCGGATGCGTCGTCGTCCGGCCCGTAGAATCGGTCTCTTGGACGAGACCACGCGCGGCGCCCCGGGGTTCCTGGTGCGGAGATGGAGGACGGTGACGTTCTTCCTCTCCTCGCTCGGGTTCGTGGTGTTCTATCTCACCACCGGCCGGCGGGTGCGGCGCCGCTACCGGGAGGCGCAGCGGACGGGACGCACGATCTGGCTCGACCGCGGCCCGTTCGCCGACGATGCGGGAGGACGTTCCTGATGCCCGGCAGGCCGCGGTGGAAGATCGAGTCTCCGCCCCCGGCCGAGTACGCGTTCGGGTACCGGGAGCCCCCGGTGTCGGGGAACGCGATCAACGGACACGGCGAGCGCGCCGAGCGGCGGGCGGAGCCGGTGTTCCACAACGCGGACTCGAGCCAGCCGATCGCGTGGCAGGGGCTCGACGACTTCTTCATGTGCGTGAACCCGTGGCGCGTCGTGCGGCACCGGCTGCTCAACAAGTTCGAGATGCGCGAGGAACGGGGCCCGGCGGCGCGGCGCCGGGTGGACGAAGGGCTCGTAGGGAACGCCGATTTCGCGAAGGCGGAGGCCCGGGCGGCGGGAGCGACCCTGGTCGGCATCGCCGAGGTCGAGCCGACCGATGTGTTCGCCGGGAAGGAGGCGCCGCACCCCCGCGCCATTTGCATCGGGCTCCCGATGCGACGCGAGGAGATGCGGCACGCGGCCCGGCCGCGGGGCGCGGAGGAGGTCATGCGGACCTACCGACAGATCGGCCGGATCGCGATCCGGATGGCCAAGGCGATTCGTCGCCGGGGATGGCCGGCGAAGGCCTACGGGGATCCGAACGCGACCGACATCCTCCACATCCCGCTGGCGATCCGGGCCGGGCTGGGACAGCTCGGGAAGCACGGCTCGATGATCAGTCGGGAGCACGGCTCGAACTTCCGACTGGCCGCGGTGCTCACCGACATGCCGATGGCGCTCGACGCTCCGGTGGACATCGGCGTGGACGATGTGTGCCTCCGGTGTCGCCGCTGCGTGCTCGACTGTCCTCCCGACGCGATCCACGAGGAGAAGCAGTGGGTGCGGGGGGAAAAGCGCTGGTACGTGGACTTCGACCGGTGCGTCCCCTACTTCACCAAGACCTACGGGTGCGCGATCTGCATCCAGGTCTGTCCGTGGTCCGAGCCGGGACGCGGGGAGAAGCTGAGCGATCTGGTTCTGGCCAGACGCGAGAGGACGAAGAGCCGGAGCGCCTGACTGGACGCGGGCCGTTCCGGGTCGGGCTCGAACCGCATCGGACCGGGCGGCGCCGCCGGGAAAGGACACGACGAGGAACGAGCGAGTGGTTGGCATCGAGGAGTATCTGCAGCCGGATCCCCGGCTTGCCGGTCTGATCGAGCGGATAAGGTCCGTCCGCGCGCCGGGGAACTTCTGCGCCTCCGGCCGCGAGTTCGTGCCGATGCCGAGGGTTCGGGTGGGAGCGGTCGGAACCCTGTCGCTCCCGGTTCCGGAGGCGCAGGTCCGCGCGCTGATCGCGGAGGCCGAGCGGGCGCCCTACGGGAGGGGCGTCGAGACGCTGGTGGATCCCGCCGTTCGCAACTCGTTTCAGATCGGCGCCGACCGCGTGGAGATTTCCAGCCCCCGGTGGAAGGAAGTGTTCGGCGAGGTGCTGGACCGGACGACGAAGGCGCTCGGGTGCGCGGAGGGGTCGCTCTCCGCCGAGCTCTACAAGCTGCTGGTGTACGAGCCGGGCGGTTTCTTCGTCCCGCACCGGGACACGGAGAAGGCCCCGGGCATGGTCGCCACGCTCGTGATCGCCCTGCCGACGGCGGGCGCTGGCGGCGAGCTGGTCGTGCGCCACCAGGGTCGGGAAGAAGTCTTCGCCATGCAGACCGACCATCCCTCCGAGCTGCACCATGCGGCGTTCTATGCCGACTGCGAACACGAGATCCGTCCGGTGACCACCGGCGGTCGGGTCGCCCTGGTTTACAACCTGATGCGTCGCGGCGACGGTGCGGTGGGCGGGCCGCCCGATCCGGAGGCGCTCGTCGCTTCGCTGGCGGCGGAGCTTCGGAGGCAGTTCGCTCGAACCGACGGGCCGGAGAAGCTGATCTGGGTTCTGGAGCACAACTACAGCGAGGCCGGTCTCTCCTTCGAGACGCTGAAGAACGCGGACGCGAGCGTGGGGCGGATGCTCGGGAAGGCGGCCGTTCGGGCCGACTGCTCCATCCACGCGGCCCTGCTCGAGGGGACGCAGATTGATCTGGTGATGTCGTACGTCGAGAGCGATGAGCTCCCGGACCCGCGCGAATCCGACTTCGAGGTCGCGGAGACGGACGACTGGGGATTCCGCCTGAGCAGCCTGCGACGACCGGGGGCCACGGCTCTCGCGCCGGGGGAGTTGAGCGTGAACGCGGGCGAGCTGATGCCCGAAGACGCCATTGATCCGGAGGAGCCAGACTCGCGGACGCTCTTCGAGGCCACCGGAAACGGGGGCGCGAGCGTGGAGCTCCTCTACCACCGGGCCGCCCTGGTCCTCTGGCCCCGACAGGACAGCATGCGCGTTCTGGCTGGTTCCGGCGTCTCGGCGATGGAGGCCTTCCTCGCTGGGGAAATGCGCGCGGGGGCGGATCCCGACGCCGTCTCGCAGCTTGTCGAGAGTGCGGCGCGGGAATGGCCGAAGCCGCCGTGGAGCAGCTCCGACCGGGAGACGTGGTGGGCGGCCACCGAGCGCCTTCTGGATCGCATTGGTGGCGGGGGCGACCGGGAACTCCTGGAGAAGTTCCTGGATCGGACCGTCGTTCCCCACTACCGCGCGCCGATGAACGACGGGCTGCTCGCGCTCGCCCGGCGGTGCGGCCCCCGGCCCATCGCCGCGTCGCTCGAGCGGCTGGTGCGCGCGCGGGCGACGGATTCGGCGCCGGCGGTGATCCGGCTGCTGCACGCTCTCGCCCTCGAGTCTTCAGGCGGGACGACCGGGTCATGGACCGCCACGCTCCAAGGGCTGACGCGGGACCTGGCGGGGGGCCTCGCGGGGCAACGCAAGGAGGATGGCGAACGGAGACGGCGGCAGTCTCTCGGGAGCGGTGACCTGGCGGCGCTGTGCGAGCTGGGGTTTCGCTTCGGCCTCGAGGACCGGATCGTGGAGGCGATTGAACGCCTGCTGGAGAAACGGGCGCTCCCGTCTCCCGAGCGTCGGATCTCAGCCGCCATCGCCCGGCTCTGGAAGGAATCGCCGGAGCGGTGCGGGCAGAGCCCCGCCTTCCGGGTGCTCTGGGTGTGGGCCGCCCGCTTCCTGCTCGCCCGCAGCCCCCGGCCCCCCGACCCGCCCGCCGACTGGGTGACGCCATCGAAGGGGATCGGCTGCCGGTGGCGCTGCCCGCTTTGCCGGGAGCTCCTCGCCTTCTGCGCCGACCCCGGGGCCCGGGAACGCCGATGGACGCGCAAGCAGTCGGATCGGACCCACCTGGAGGAGCAGCTCCGCGACAACGCGGACTTCCGGCGGCGCACCCTGAAACAGGGCCGTCCCTACACGCTGATCGTCACCAAGACCCGGGCCCGCCACCGGAAACGACTCGCGGAGTACGGGAACGATGTGCGGGATCTCCGCGTGCTGCTCGCCGCGGCGCCCGGCGTGGCGGACCGGGACGGTCTCGCATCCGAGATCGCGGCGGCCGTCGAGCGGGCGGACCGCGCCGAATCGGGCTGAGGAGGAAGGCGGCCGGTCGGGATCTGGGGGAACCCCGGGCTCAGGCGGCGCTTTCGTCCACTCCTCCTTCGAGAAACGCGAGGAGGACGGCGACGAGTCGCACCAGGTCGTCCGCATCCACCCACTCGTCGGGACCGCAGAATCCCCCGGCGCGGCAGCCGATGCCGACCGCCGGGACGCCGGCGAGGCGGATCGGGAATCGGATGTCGCTCATCAGGTGCTCCCGGTAGGGGCGCGGCTCCACTGCGGCGACCCGGGCCACGTCCTCCCGCAGACGGCGGATGAACGGGTCGTCCCACGCCGTCGCCGCCGGATTCGCCGACGGACCGCACGGAGTCAGCTCGAAACGAAAACGCCCCCCGGAGCCGGAGTCGGGGCCGGCATGGTCGGTGCCCGCCTCCCGGAACGCCGCCAGCACGTCCGCGGCGACGAGATCGCCGTCGAAGAGAACCCGCACTCGCGCCCGGGCCTCCAGGGGAACGAGGCCGGGCGCTTCCCCGCCCTCGAGGCGCCCGAGACGGATGTCGAAGGCGTGACCGGCCCGACGGACGGACTCCACGACGGCGAGCGCCGCCGCGAGAGCGTCCCCGCCGTCCTCGAGGCGGGCGCTCTCGGGGTTCCCGATCTCCCGTTCGGGGCCGCGCCAGCCTCGGACGCGGAGTTCGATGTCCACGACCCCGCGGCTCGCCGTCTTGAGAACCCCGAGGCCGCCGCCGGTTTCCGGCGGGTGCGCATAGACGGCGCCCGCGACCCGCTGGCGGGGCTCCAGGAAGACCGGCAGCGTGCCCCGGGCGCCGCCTCCCTTCCCGTGGACGCTCAGCAGCGCCGGCGCCGCGCCGAGATGCCGCGCGCCGAGAACGGCCGCCATCGCCGCCGCCGCGAGACCCGCCTTGTCGTCGGCCGCGCCGAGGCCGTGGAGCCTCCCGCCGACCCGGGTCAGCCGAAACGGAGGCACGGTCCAGCCGTCTCCGACGGGTTCGGTGTCCACGTGGGCGAAGAACGCCAGCCCGGCCGGGCGGGCGGTCTTCGGCTCGGCGCGCAGGTTCACGGCGATCCCGGAGGCGCGCGCCGGGAGCGGGCTGAACTCCGGATGGTCGGCGAGGGCGGTCGGGGCGTCGCGGGTCCGACGCGCGTCGAAGCCGCGTCGCTCCAGCCACCGCGCCAGAACGGCCTGGGCCTCCTCCGCCGGGTCGCCCACCGGGCTCGGCGCCGCGACGAGCGCCCCGAGCAGCGCGAACAGCTCGTCCCGGGCCCCTTCCGCGAGAGCGAGAGCGCGCCCCGCCTCCAGCGTTCCCATGGAGTGCAACGGGCTGGCGCGGGGAGGAGCCCGCCCCTACCGCCCCTCGGCGCGGATCGCCTCGACCAGCGCCGGATCCACCCGGTCGGCGGCCTCCCGCCAGACCGACTGCGCCGCCGCCTCCAGGCCGCTCCGGTCGGGCCGGCTGAAGATGACGCCCTCCGCTTCCAGCCGCGCCATCGCGACCAGGTCCTGCCGCTGGTACTCCTCCCTCTCGAAGGCGATCGCCCGCTGCGCCGCTCGCCGGACCGCCGCCTGGTCCGCGGGGGAGAGCCGGTCGAAGAAGGCCTGGCTCATCACCAGCGGCGAGACCAGATACATCCAGCCGATCTCGGACCAGTGGGGCGCGACTTCGTGGAACCGCTTCGCGTAGTAGTTCGAGGGGGCGGCCTCGGCGCCGTCAATGACGCCCTGCTCCAGCGCGGTATAGACCTCGCCGTAGGCCATCGGCAGCGGGTTGGCGCCGAACGCCTCGAAGGCGCGGAGATGGAGCGGGTTCTCCATGGTCCGGATCTTGAGCCCGGCGAGATCGTCGGGCCGATTCACCGGGCGGTCGCGGGTCATCAGGTGGCGGAGGCCGGCCTCGAAGTAGCCGAGGAGCACGAGACCCCGTTCCGCGACCGGCGCCTCGAACCGGCGGCCGATGGCGCCGTCGAGCACCGCGTACATGTGGGGCCGGTCCCGGAACAGATAGGGGAGGTCGAAGACCAGCATCTCGGGGACGAAGGTTGCGAGCGGCGCGTTGGAAGGCGCCGTCAGCTCGACCGCCCCGAGGATCGCCAGCTCCAGCACGTCGCGCTCGTTGCCCAGGGCGTTGTTCGGATACACCTCGACCCGGATCCGGCCGTCGGTGGTGGCGGCGAGCTCCTCGCCGAAGCGCTCCAGGCCCACGACGACCGGCTCGCCCGCCGCCGAACTCGAACTCGCCCGGATCACGAGCCCGCGGGCGGGGCCGCCGCATCCGCCGACGACAGCGGCGGCGACGAGCGCGAGGAAGGCGGCTCTCACGCCATCCCCAGCCAGCGCGGCAGGAAGAGGACCACCTCGGGGAACAGGGTGATCAGCGCGAGCACCGCGACCATCGCCGCGACCGGCCGGAGCGTCCAGCCCGCGACCTGGCCGATGCTCCGTCCGGCGACGGTGCAGGCCACGAACAGGGTCGCGCCGTAGGGCGGCGTGACCATGCCGATGCAGAAGTTGACCGAGGCCAGCACGCCGAAGTGGACCGGGTCCACGCCGAGGGCGAGCGCGAGCGGGAACAGGATCGGCATGATGACGATGATCGCCGAGATGCTCTCCATGAACATGCCGACGACGATCAGGATCAGGTTCGCGACGAGCAGGAAGGAGAGCGCGCCCCCGGCGAGCGCCTCGATTTCGCCGCCGAGACGCTCCGGAACGCGGCCGGCGGCGATGAGCCACGCGAACAGGAACGCGCTTGTCGCGACGAACAGGACGACGCAGGACCGCAGCGCAGCGCTCACGAGGAGCCCGCGCAGATCCCGGACCCGCAGCTCGCGGTACACGAGGAAACCGACGACGAGACCGTAGGCGACGGCGATGCCGGCGGCCTCGGTCGCCGTGAAGATCCCGAGGAGGATGCCTCCGAGCACGACGACCGGCATCAGGACCGCCGGGAGCGCTTCGAGGAGAACCCGCCTCGCGCTTCCGCCGGTCTCTCCGGCGTCCGCCGTCCGGGATTCCTGGATGCGCGGCTCGTGGATGCGGGCGCGGCGGGCGCTGACCGCGATCAGCGCCCCGGCCATGAGAACGCCCGGGACGATCCCGCCGGTGAAGAGCGCCGCGATCGAGGTCCCGGTGACGTAGCCCATCACGATCATGATGATGCTCGGGGGGATGATGGGACCGAGCGCTCCCCCGGCGGCGGAGAGCGCCGCGGCGAATCCGGTCGGGTAGCCGCGGCGCCGCATCGCCGGGATCATCATGGTGCCGACGGCGGCGGTGCTCGCGCTCGAGCTGCCCGAGATGCTCGCGAAGAACATCGAGGCGAGGACGGAAACGATCGGGACGCCGCCCCGCATGCGTCCCACGACCGCGACCGCCCGCCGCGAGATGCCGCAGGCGTTCATCAGCTCGCCCGCGAAGATGAACAGCGGAACCGCCATGAGCGCCCACGAGTTCAGGGCGGCGAAGGCGCGCTGCGGGATGAGCGCGAACGGCAGCTGCCCCTCGACGAAGAGCGCCGCCATGCCGCTCAGCCCGATGGCGAAGGCGACCGGGACGCCGAGAACGAGCAGCAGCGCGAGCGCGACGAGGAGGACCGGGATCACGAGGTCTGGTCGCCCCCTTGCCCGGCGGCCGCCCGCGCCGCGGCGGCGAGCGCGATGAGCAGCCCGCTCAGCGGGAGCGCCAGATAGGGCCAGACCATCGAGACTCCGAGCGAGGGCGAGGTCTGGAGCGCGGCGACGCCGAGCAGCGGGACCGCGTGGAGCGCGAGGGTGAGCCCGAAGACTCCGACGAGGGTCAGGATCCCCACGCGGATGACGGCGGCCAACCGGAGCGGGAGCCGGGGCGTCAGGAGATCCACCGCGAGGTGCATGCCCCGGCGGACGCACACCGGGGCGGCCAGCAGCACCAGCCAGACCTGGCAGTAGCGGGCGAGCTCCTCGGTCCAGCTCGGGGGGCTGTCGAGGAGGTAGCGGGCGCCGACCTGGTAGATCACCAGCGCCGCCATGAGCGCCAGCGCCAGAGCGGCGGCGTTCTCCAGCCAGCCCCAGAGGGCCTCGGTGGCGCGCCGGAAGGCGGCAGACATGACGCCCCCGAGTGTAGAGACCTGCCCCCTGTGGTGACCTCAGGACTCCGTCCCCGCCGCCACCGACAGGGGCGGAAGACGCAACTCGCGACTATTCCCTGGCGCGTTCGGGCGGCGTCGCTCCGTCGGGCCGAGCGGCCGAGTTGTTTCCGTCGAGTACGAAGTCCGTGTGGGCCCTGAGCTCCGATCGCACCTCCACGCCGAGGGCGCATACGCCTGCGCGGAGTCCCTCGCGTCGGGCAAACCGCATCGCCGGCACCATGTCGGCATCCCCTGTGACCACGACGACGGTGTCGACGAGCCGCTTGAGCGCGAGCGCCGCCAGATCCAGCCCGATCCGCATGTCCACGCCCTTCTGCACGAAGTCCGGGATGAAGTCGCTACCGGAAACCCGGTAGCCAGGCTCCGACCGGAGTCGGTGCATGGCGCGTCCCCCGAGGCGCCAGCCACGATAGACCGTGTCGCCGAGCCGGACGGCAAAGTCCAGGGACTGCTCAAGCCCGGCGAGGAGGCGCTGGTGGAGGTCGGCCACGCCGTAGCGACCGACTCGCAGCGGCTTGCCGTCCAGAGGACGCCGATGGATCTTCTCGCTCAGGTACGGGGCGCCGTGATAGAAGAAGACTCGGTACAACTCCCTGGACGCGAGCTGCCGGGTCAGCACTGCCGCGAGAGCCCGGACATCCGATGGAGTGGGGAACCGGGCATGCAGATGCCGGAGCTGCCAGATCACGTGCCCACCGTCCATCAGGACGGCTACCCGACCTGCACCGGCCTTCAACCCACGACTCACTTCAGGGCATGTTGACGCCTGATCACGTGCAGGACGAACCCGACTTCAATCAGTAACGCGACCAGGCGCCGGTATCTCTTTCCCAGCATTCTAGCGTGGGTTGAGGTCTCCGCGCATTCACCAGGAGGTCAGCGTGGGGGCTCGCAGGGACGGGGCTCACCTGCGGTTGGCCTCCACCCGGTCGAACCTGTGGTCGGACGGGACGCGGAGTCCACGGGCTCGCATCCGCTCCACGGCATCCTCTCGCCGCCGATTCCTCCCGATCTCGAGTCGGTCCACCCAAGCCTTCAACAGGCGAATCAGGAACTCTCTCCCCCATTGCGTGACCGCCATGCGATGCTCCCTGCCTCCCGCCGTGGGCGACGACGCGCGCGGAGATCCAGCCCCCGGCGAGTCCGGACGGCTACTCCGGCTCTTCGACCACACGATTGTAGCGGCGCAGGATGTCGCGCAGCCGGTCGTGCGGCAACCCGTACACGGTCCGGCCGTTCACGCCGACCATGTCGCGGCCGGCAACGAGCGCGTTCACGATGGACTCCTCGGTCGCCTGCACGATCGCCTCGAAGAACGGGTTGATGTCGTTGTTCGCCAGGTTCTCGAGCGAAGCGACGCCCGACTCGTTGTGGGCCGCCTCCTGGTTCGCCGTCGAGAACGCGACGAAGATGTCGCCGGAGCCGTTCGAGGCGATGCTCCCGACCCGACCGAGCGCGAGGGACGCCCGGCGGATGAAGCGGTTCAACTGGTGGGGCAGCAGCGGGGCGTCGGTCGCCGCCACGATGATGATCGAGCCGTCCCGATCGTCCTCGGCGCCGTCTCCCCCGCCCTGCCGGTCGTGCGGGCCGAGCTCGGGGGTCAGGTCCGGGATCTCGCGGCCGACCGGCGCCCCGGCGATCGTCATGAGCCGGCGGCTCCCGAAGTTGGACTGGACCAGCACCCCCACGGTGTAGCGGCCGCCGCCCGCCTCCACGATGCGGGACGAGGTGCCGATCCCGGCCTTGAAGCCGAATGTGCGCATGCCCGTTCCGCCGCCGACGGATCCCTCCTCCACCGGCCCGCCGCGCGCCGAATCGAGGGCGGCGAAGACATGCTCCTCGCGCACGTGGAAGCCGTTGATGTCGTTCAGGAACCCGTCCCAGGTCTCGGCGACCACCGGCAGGCTCCAGTCGGGGGCCTCGAGGTTCCGCTGCGCCCAGGCGATCGTGGCCTCGTGGACCGCGCCCACGCTGTGGGTGTTCGTGATCATCACCGCGCCCTCGAGGATCCCGCGGTCGCGCAGCCAGGTCGTCCCGGTCATCTCGCCGTTGCCGTTCAGCGTGAACCACGCCGCGAACACCCGGCCGCGGCTCGCCCGGCCGCGCGGCAGGATCGCGGTCACGCCGGTGCGCACCGGGCCCTCGCCGACGCGCAGTTCGCCGTCGCCGCGGAGGATCGTCGCGTGGCCGACCTCGATCCCGGCCACATCGGTGATGGCGTTCAGCGGTCCCGGCCGGCCCTCGAACGGGACCCCGAGGTCTCGGGCCCGGGCAGGTCCATCCTGGGAGGACGCCACCGCCGCGAACAGGACCGGCGTCAGCACGATGGCGAGGATGGCGCCGGCGGGATAGAGGGCGTCAGGTCGCATGGGAAACCTCCCGGGATCGGGGAGCGAAGAGCGATCGGGGCGCCCCCGGAGCGCGCGGGGGGCGGAACAGATCGGTGCGGAGCGGCGGCCCGGCGGGGCCGAGGTCGAGCCGTCGCGCAGCCACGCGGAACCGGTTGGCGAGCAGATCGGCGTACGGTCCCCGGCCTCGCATCCGCTCGCCGAACTCGGCCCGGTAGAGCGCTCCGCCGCGGGTGTCGCGGATGAGCGCTTCCACCTTCGCGGCCTTCGTCGGGTAATGCGTCTCCAGCCACTCCCGGAACAGATCCCGGATCTCGAGCGGCAGCCGCACCAGGATGAACCCGGCGGCGTCGGCGCCGGCGTCCCGGGCCGCCTCCAGGATCGCCTCCAGCGCGGCGTCGTTCAGCCCCGGGATCATCGGGGAGGCGAGAACGCCCACCGGAACTCCGGCGGCGGCGAGCGCCCGGATCGCGCCGAGCCGCCGTTCGGGCGCCGCGGCGCGCGGCTCCATGCGGCGCGCCAGCTCGCGGTCCAGGGTCGTCACCGAAACCATGACCCGGGCCAGCCCCTCGCGCGCCATCGGCGCCAGCAGGTCGAGGTCGCGCAGGACCAGCGCCGATTTCGTGACCACGCCGGTCGGGTGGCGCGCCTCGGCCAGCACTTCGAGAACCCCGCGGGTGATGCGCAGCTCGCGCTCGACCGGCTGGTAGGGGTCCGTGTTCGAACCGAGTGCGATCGGGGCGGGACGGTAGCTCCGCTTTCTCAGCTCGCCGCGGAGCAGTTCGGCGGCGCGGGGCTTGGCCACGATCCGGGTCTCGAAGTCGAGTCCGGGAGAGAACCCGAGCCATGCATGGCTGGGGCGGGCGAAGCAGTACACGCAGCCATGCTCGCAGCCGCGATACGGGTTCAGCGACCGGTCGAACGGGACATCGGGCGAGTCGTTCCTGGCGATGACGGTCCGGGTGCGGTCCGTGAGCACCTCGGTCGGAATCCGATCCGGGGCCTCGTCCGGGGTCCAGCCATCGTCGAACGCCTCCTCCCGCACGGCCTCGAACCGACCGGTGGGATTCGAGACCGCGCCGCGGCCGCGAAGGCCGCCGCGGGGGAGCCGGGTCACTCCTTCCAGGCGAAGCCGGGGCGGTGGCGGGTCTCGCCGGACGCCGAGAGGACGGTCAGCGGATGCCAGCCCGGCGCGGTGCCGGCAGGGGGCGTGAAGCGGAGCGAGGCGCGGAGCCGCACCGCGTCGAGCACGCCGGCGAGCGCGCGTTCGAGATCCTCATCGTTTCCGTCGGTGCGCATGAGTTCCCCTCCGCTGCGCTGGGCCAGTTCGGCGAGAGCCCAGTACGGGTCGGTGTTCCGGAGCCCGCGCAGGTCGCGGTCCTGGTCGTGGACATGGCGTCCCTCGAAGCTGATCTGGTTCGCCAGATCCTCGCGACTGACCGTGCCGTAAACGCCGCCCACGCTGCCGGCGCCCCGGGCGGCGGGGGCGGTGACGCCCATGACGAGCGGCGTATGCCCGGCGGCCGCCACGAGCGGCCAGGTGTCGCGCGGCCAGCTCGCCCCGTCCACTCCATCAGTGAACACGACGAGCACCGGGCGACCGGGCGCATCGGCCAGGAGACCCATGGCCAGGAGGACAGCGTTGTTCAGCGCCGAGGGTCCCCCGCTCCGCAGCCCGCGAGCCGCCTCGGCGGCGGCGGCGCACCCGGCGTCCCAACCCGAGGCCAGCGTCGTGGACCGGGTGAAGCTGATCAGCGCGCACCGGTCTTCCGTGGAGAGGGAGTCGAAGAGCGACGCGACGCCGGAGCTCGCCGCGCGCAGTCGAGCCCCGGTGACGCTCGAACTCAGGTCGAAGACCACCGCCACCGAGAGCGGTTCGTCCGGGGTCCACTCGAACGGGACCGGCTGGTCGCCGAGGCGAAGCGTCAGATCGGACGCATCCGGCGCCGGCAGCGGCCGCCCCTCGTCGTGGACGAAGACCTCGACCCGCACTTCGGAGGAGGCGGGCGCCGGATCCCCGGGCTGAGCCGAAGCCGATGGAGCCACCGCCGCGAGGGCTGCGAGGGACACGAGGAAAGGGCGAGCGATCACTGCGACTCCGCGGCCCGGACCTCGGCCTTCATCTCGTTGAACATGTCCTGGAATTCGAGCGCCGGGCCCAGCCAGTACTGCCACTCGGGCTCCCAGCCGAGCGGCGGCCGTCCGACCAGGGCTTCCGCCGCCTCCCGGGCGCCGATGGCGTCCCCGAGGGCCAGGCGCGCGGTCACGAGCCCGGCGACGGCCGCCGGGGATCGCCGCGCCCGTCGGACCGCCGCCTCGAAGTGCGTCTCGGCCTCCTCGGGACGGCCCGCGTCCAGCGCGATCTCTCCCCGGACGAGGAGCGACGCGACCCGCGTCAGCGGCGCGAGGCGGGCGTCCCCGAGCCGCTCCAGCTCGGCGGCGGCCCCCTCCGGGTCTCCCAGATCGAGCCGGACCGCCGCCACCCGCACGCGGAGATCCGGGTCGTCCGGCGTCTCCTCGAGAAGCCCGAGGAGCGTGTTCCCGGCGGAGATCAGGTAGGCCTCCTCCTCGCGCTGCCGCCCGGCCATCTGGAGCATGGCGGCCTTCGCGATCCGGATCCGGCGGTCGCCGGGGAGATCCTCCAGCGCGCTCTCGAAGGCGGCCACTCCGGCGGTGGAGTTCAGCGAGACATGGTAGGAGTAGCACACCGCCAGCCACCAGCGGCGGAGCCATGACTCCCGTTCGGCGGGATCCGGAAGCGCCCCGAGGAGCCGCCGGGCCATTTCGAGATGGATCTCGGCGCCGTCGCCAGGAAGGAACGCCGCCTCGGTGTGGAGAAGCGCCGCGGTCTTGAGGACGAGCGGCTGCGGCGCCGACTCGAGGAAGCGGGCGACGACGGGCTCGACGGAGGCGCCGGCGTGGGCGGCGAGCGCCCGGCCGGAAGTGATGAAGAGTCCGCCCCGGGTCTCGCCGAGGAGGGAGAGGTAGCGGTCCGGGTCGAGCCTCCCCTGCCCGGCGGCGGGGCCGGAGAGGGCCAGCGCGCACGCGACCCCCGCGAGAACCCGCGCGGCGCGCCGGAAGATCGAGACGGCAGCCGGAAGGGGGAGCATGAGCGCGGATTCAGGAAGTATCGTACAGGGCTGCCGTGGCCGATCCTCCGCTTTCGCCCCGCGACCCGGTCGTGACCGGAATGGGGCTCCTCTCCCAGGTCGGGACCGGCATCGCGGTCCACCGCGAGACGCTGCGAGCGGGGACGCCCGTCGCCTGCTCCCCCTACGAGCCGGGCGTCAGGATGCGGACCGGCTGCCAGTTGGTCGGGGCCTACCGGGACCGGCTCGACCCGAAGGAACTGGGACTCGTGCGGTCGCAGGTGCGGTTCATGGGGCGGATGTCGCTGCTCGGCGTGGCGGCGGCGCGACTCGCGCTCGAGCAGTCCGGCCTCCCCACCCGCAATGCAGCCGTCTTCGTGGGCAGCGGCACCGGAGAGATCGAGACCCACCGCGAAGTCGTCCGGCGGACGGGACGGGGAGGCCGGGTCCGGGTCTCCCCGACGACGATTCCGAAGATCATGGCTTCCACGCCGTCGGCGAACCTGGCGACCGTCCTCAAGACGCAGGGGCCGTCGCTCTCGGTGACCGCCGCCTGCGCCGGGGGCGCCTACAACCTCGCCCTCGCGGCGACCTGGATCCGGGAGGGAGTCATCGAGCACGCCCTCGCCGGCGGCGTCGAGGCGGAGGATGTGCACTTCCATCTCGGGTTCGACTCGATGCGGGCCTACACCCGGGTGGACAACCACCGTCCCGAGAAGGCCTCGCGGCCCTACGCCGCGGATCGCGCCGGATTCGTGTTCGGCGAGGGCGCCGGGATCCTCGCGCTCGAATCGCGGGAATCCGCCGAGCGCCGGGGTGCGGAGATCCTCGGAGTCATCGCCGGGTCCGGCATGTCGTCGGACGGCTCCGGGCAGATGGTCGCGCCGCACGCGGACGGGGCCGAGCTGGCGATGCGCCGGGCCCTCCGCCATGCCGGTCTGGCGCCCGAACGCATCGGCTACGTCAATACGCACGGCACCTCCACACCGCTCGGCGACACCTCCGAGGTCCGCGCGATCCGGCGCATCTTCGGCGGGTCCGTCGTCCCGTACTCCTCGACCAAGGGATACACCTGCCACACGGTCTCGGCGGCCGGAGCGCTCGAGGCGGCGTTCACGCTCCTGATGCTGCGCGAGGGGTGGCTCGCGCCCTCGGTGAACGCCGAGCCCCTCGATCCGGAACTCGAGGACTACGCTCCGGTCGTGGCGCCATCGGCCACCGACGCCGGGTGGGCGCTGTCGAATTCATTCGGCTTCGGGGGCACGAACGCGGTGCTGGCGCTCCGGCGCGAAGGCTGAAGGAGGCGGAGATGGAGATCGGAATCGAGTGGGACGGCGGGACCGGCTACCAGGTCACGACCCCGTCCGGCGCCGGCATGGCGCTCGACAGCGACGCCGTCGCCGGCCCTTCCCCGATGCAGGCGCTGCTCGGCGCCCTCGCCGGCTGCATGGCGATCGACATCGTCCTGATCCTCCAGCGGATGCGCGCCGCCCCGGAACGACTCGGCGGACGGGTCGCGGGCGCGCGGCGGGACGAGCATCCGCGGCGGTTCCGGCGGATCACGCTCGAATTCGTCGCCAGCGGGGACGCGGTCACCCAGGACCGGCTGGACCGGGCGGTGCGGCTCTCGTTCGAGAAGTACTGCAGCGTCCTCCACAGCCTGAACCGGGACACGAAGTTCGACTGGAGCGCAGCGATCCAGCCGGTCGCGGCGGGAGAGCCGGCGACCTGAGATCCATCTACCCATCCCATGCCGATCGATCAGGATTCGCCCGCACCGTCGCCTGCCCCAGCCAGCGGAACCCCTCCGTTCATGGACGGCCATCGGTTCACCCTCACCATCGTCACCGCCGCGGCAGCGACGATGGGGGTCATCATCGCTGCCGCCGTCTCCGTCGCCAGCGGGCAAACGGGCATCCGGCAGGATCTCCGCTCCTTCCAGGAAACGACCGCTGCGGCTCTCCGCGAGGCGGCAGCGGAGCGCGCCGAGATCCGGGAGCGACTCGCCCGCATCGAAGCGCTCATGGGCGTGGAGCACACCGCGAAGCAGGGCCAGCCCGCCGGATGGATCCCTGGGAACGGGGGCAGCGGGGCGCCTGGTCGCTACCGGGCGGAGTAGCCGGCGCGGGCCCGCACGCTGACGCGGGGCCGGTTCACCCGCACCTCGATCGGGACGAAACCGCGTTTCGCCGGATCCGGGGTGAACGCGAGCACGTAGCGAACCCGGAGATCCCCCAGCACCTCCTCGAACGCCTCCTCGAGCCCGTCGTCGGAGCGGATCGTCACGACCCGGCCGCCGGTCGCGCGGGCGAGATCCCGGAGCAGCCGAGGCCCGGCGTCGTCGGGGCGCAGGCTGCGGGAGACGCGGGGCGGCGGCGCCACGATCGCGTAGAGCAACGCCTCGGAGGCGCGAACCGACCGCCGCAGATGGTCCTCCCCGACCCAGCTCAGGTTGTCCTGGGCATCGGTGAACAGGAGCAGCACCGGCCGCTCGGCGCGCGCGTGGAGCACAGCGAGGGAGAGGACGATGCCGTCCCGGATCGCGGTGGCGCCCCGCGGAGCGCGAGCGAGGAGATCCTCCCCGACCCCCGCCTCGCAGGGAGCGAAGTCGCGGACGAAGCGGGCCTCCATGGAGAAGGCGACGACGCCGCAGACATCGCGTTCGGTCATCGCCTCGGTGAACCGGCGCGCCCCGGCGACGAGCCGGCGACGCCGTTCTCCCGCCGTGCTCGCGCTCACGTCCATCGCGAACAGGGTGGCGAGCGGGAGGGAATCCGGATCGAGCAGCCGGAACGGCATCGGGTCGCCGTCCACGCGCAGCTCGAAGTCGCCCTCGCCGAGACCGGCGATCGGACCGTTGCGCGTGACCGAGACATCCACGAGGACGACGCGCGTCTCGACCCGGAACTGCCCGGACGCGGGGGCGGCGGCGAAGAGCGCGACGCCGACGACGAGCCCGCGAACGGGGCCGGTCAACCGGCTGGCAGGAAACCGGATGGCGCCGGTCAAGCGGCTGGCAGGAAACCGGATGGCCCCGGTCAACCGGCTGGCAGGAAACCGGATGGCGCCGGTCAACCGGCTGGCGAGGAACCGGAATACGCCTCCCGTCAGCCGGATCACGAGGATCAGGCGGCGACCGCCCGGCGCAGCCATTCCAGCTCGCTCGCGCCGGGGCGCGCCCAGGTCAGGAGGAAGGAGAGCCAGGGGTGCTCCTCCGGCGAGATCCCGCCGGGCGCGGACCCGGTGAGCCGGTCGCGCGCGAGCGCCGCGGCCTCCTCCCACCGGCCGGAGGCCTGGAGCGCCGCCACGTAGGCCGCGGCGGCCGGCTGGGATGCGGGCGCGGCCGCGGCGGCGGAGCCCAGCACCTCGCTCGCGGGGCCGAACTGGCTCCGGTCCATGAGCGTCTCCCCTTCGATCATCCAGCGGGGGACCTGCAGCGGCCCCCACGGATCCTCCCTCACCTCGGCCAGGAACTGCTCCGCGTTCCTGCGCCGATTCGTACCGAGGCTCGCGAGCGCGAGGCGCAGGCGGCGATCATCGGGGTCGGCGATCGCCCGGGCCACGGCGCTGCGGTCGTTCCGCGGGAACACGATCGTCTGGCGGTCGGGCTCGGTGAGGATCTCGAGGACATGCCGCCACAGTCCGTCCTCCCGAACATAGCGGGCGCGAAACGCAAGGACGGCTGCGAGCTGCCAGCGGAGGACCGGGTCGTAGTCCGCGGCAACCCCTCCCTCGAGAACCCGGGTCGCGCCGCCGAGGCCGAGAATCGCGAGCCGCGGCCGGGCCGCCGCGAGGGCTACCTCCCGGAACAGCGCGCGGCGCGGATCGGCGCCCACTCGGCCGCCCCACGTCCCACGGACATCTTCCGGGAGGGAGGGGGGCAGCCCGAGGATCCAGCGTTCCGGGAGGGACTGCGTCGGCGCGTGAAGGAGGCGGACGTCGCTGCTCTGGTTCCAGCCGAAGTGGGCGACCGCCTCGGCGTGGAGCGCGGCGGCGGCGAGTCGGCTCAGGAAACCATCGGGGTCGTGAAGCGGCGGTAGCGAGTCCAGCGCTCCCCGCTGCGCATAGCGCAGTTCCGCGGCGTCGCGCTCGCTGACCTTCCGTGCGGTCTCGACGAAACGACCGGCGCGGTAGTCGCGGATCCACTGGCCGTACACCCCGGGAGTGAGGAGACCGCCCGTGATGGTTACGCCCTGCCGCCGCGCGCCGGTCAGAAGCCTCCGACGGCTCCATCGTCCACCGACACCCGCCACGGCGGCGAACATACCGCACGATGGGGCGCTCAGCGCGCCGGGCGGGACCCCGCGCGCCGACAACGCCGGTACCGGCGTACTCTTGCCGGGCAGGAGCCCGGCGCGCCGGCAATGGCGGCGCCGGCAGCGGGCGCCCGCTACGCGGGGGCTTCGTCGCGGCGACGCAGCGCTTCGGCAATCACGGCCGCGCCGTTCGTGATCTCCTCGATGGAAGTCCATTCTCGCGGGGAATGGCTGATCCCGTCGCGGCTCGGGACGAAGACCATCCCGATCGGCGCGAACACGGCGATGGACTGCGCGTCGTGGCCCGCGCCCGAAGGCATCCGGACCCGGCGGAAGCCGAGATCGCCGGCCACATCGAACACGAGATCCACGAGCGCCGGATCGCAGGGGGCGGCGCGGCTCAGGTAGTAGGGCTCGAAGTGGACCTCGGTCCCGTTGCGGGCGGCGATCTCCTGCGCCACGGCCCGCAGCCGCTCGTAGTGCGACGCGATGACCTCCATGCTCAGATCCCGGACTTCGAGCGTGAACTCCACTTCCCCGGGGATCACGTTGGCGGCGCCCGGGCGCGCTTCGAGATAGCCCACGGTGGCGACCTGCCGACCGGGGCGCTCGAGCGTCTCGTCGTGGACCGCGGCGACGATGCGGGCGGCGGTGACCATGGGATCGCGACGAATCGCCATGGCGGTCGTCCCGGCGTGGTTCGCCACGCCGGTCACGGTGACCCGGAACCGGCGGATGCCGACGATGCCCTCGACGACGCCGATGTCGAGACCTTCCGAGTCCAGCGTCGGCCCCTGCTCGATGTGGAGCTCGAGGAAGCTCTCGAAGGCGCCGGGCGCGAGCGCCGCCTCGGCGATCCGTTCCGGAGAGCCGCCGACGCGCTCCATCGCCTCGCCGAGCGTCATCCCGCCGTACGCGGGCAGATCCATCTCCTCGGGAGCGACCTCGCCGGCGAGGACGCGGCTCCCGGTCTTCCCGTTCTCCTCGTTGAAGAAGTTCAGGATCTCCACCGGATGCCGCAGCCGGATGCCCGCTTCGCCGAGCGCGGCGACCGCCTCCAGCGACGCCACGCACCCCGCCGCGCCGTCGAAGTTGCCGCCGCTCGGGACCGAGTCGAGGTGGGAGCCGGTGGCGAGCGGCGCGAGCGAGGGCTCGGACCCTTCGAGGCGACCGATCTGGTTCCCGGCGAGATCGGTGCGGACCTCGCACCCGGCCTCCCGCAGCCAGCCGGCGTAGAGCTCGCGGGCGGCGAGATCGGCGTCGCTGCCGGCCGTGCGCGAGATCCCGCCGTCCGGACCCGCGCCGATCCGGGAGAGCTGCTCCATCCGGTCGGCGACCCGATCCAGCCGGACCTCGGCGCGCGGCCCAGTCTGGCCGCCGGCGCCGGTGCGCAGCCCAAAGTGGCCGCCGGCGGCATCTCGGACGAGGCCGGGCGCGGCGGCGGCGGTGAGTCCGGCAGCCCCGCGAAGCAGGAGCTGCCGGCGGGAAAGGGGAGAAGAACCACGGCGCTCCCGATCGGTTCGCCCGTGAGGGAAAGCTGGAATCTGCGACATATTCACCTCGACTCATCTCGCGCAGCGGCCGACGGCCCCGGCGGAACACTTCCCGGCGCGACAAGGCTGTCCCCACCACGCACATGCCGCCGAACCGGGACCACCTCGCTACGGTCGGCGTAACCCACGATCCCCGCCGCCACGACGCGCCGGAAGCCCTCCGGCGCCTCGAACCCATCGTCCCCGAGATCGAGGACCAGTCCCTCCGGCAGCGACGCCAGCCGCGGGAAGGTCGCCCCCGGCCCGCTGCGCAACGCCGCCGCCGGCGCGACCACGACCGCCACGTCGGGGGACGACCGCTGGACTCCGAGGAGGGTCAGGCCGGCGGCGGCGACCGCGAGCGAGCCGACCAGCCCCGTCCCCAGGAGCCGCCTGCGGGCGAACCCGAGCTGCAGCAGCGTGACGAAGGCTCCGGCGAGGAAGGCGGCGCCCGCCACCGTCGCCGCGAACCGGGACGGGGGAGCGCGGCGCAGACCGGCCGCGAGCCCCTCCATCGAATCGAGCAGCTCCACCGCGAAAGCGTCGGACTCCCCCGAAGAGGCCGACGAAGCCGAATCGGCCAGCCGGCGATCGAGGATGCCGCGGGCCAGCGCCAGGTTCGCGAGGGCGTCCGCGTTTCCGGGCTCGTGGAGGAGGGAGCGCTCCCAGTGAAGCGTCGCCCAGCCGAGCCTCCCGGAGCGGAACTCCGCGTTGCCCAGGTTGTAGTGGAGGGCCGCCGGATCGAGACCGTGCGAGGGATCCGCCGCCAGCGCCCTCCAGATCTCGAGCGCTCCCGCGAAGTCGCCTTCGTCGTAGCGCCGGGCCGCCTCGACCGGGGTGAGCTCCTGCGCCGCCGGCGACGCGGCGCTCGCGGCGAGGAGCGCCAGCGCCCCGAGGGCCCTCCACGCGGTCATGCGGCCGCCCTTCCGAGCGTGGCTTCGAGCCGTCGGACCAGCGCGATGGCGCGGAACGGCGTGGCGTCCGCGGGCGAGCGCCCCGCCGGGCCGGCCGCGAACCGGGCCGCCTCGGTCGCGGACCAGAGGGCGGCGAACTCCGCGGCGGCTTCGGGGTCCGCGCCCTCGGCGACGAACCGCTCGACGACGCCGGCCGGCGTGAGTCCGCGCGGGGACAGCCCCAGCCGGTCGGCGGCGTAATCGCGGAGCGCCGCTCCGATCGCCGCCGGGTCGTCCTCGCCCAGCTTCGCGAGGCGCTTCCGCGCGGCGCGGCCGGCGCCCCGGCGACGGAACCGGTCGGCGTGGAGCGCCCGGTGGCGGCGACGCCGGAGCACGGCGAAGACGGCGAGGTTCCACCCGATCGGGAGCCCGAGGGAGAGAAGAATCCACCACCGGAGCGGGAAGCCGCCGGGAGGGGACGCCAGAGCGGGTCCGACCGGCTGCAGGTAGCGGATGTCGTCGCCCAGCCGCTCCACGACTCCGGCGCCGGAGGGCGCCGGAACCGCGGCAATCCCGCCCTCGACGCGCAGGCGGAGGGGATCGGAGGCCACTGTCTCGTAGGCGGCCGACTCCGGGTCGAAGACTTCGAGGCCCAGCGCCGCGATCCGGTGGACGCCGCCCGCCTCCGGAACGACCGGGAACTCCCAGATCCGACGCCCGCCGAAGCGGAACGCGTCGAGATCCTCCCCGGCGCCGATGTCCCGCAACCCGGTCTCGAGCCTCGACTCCGGGTCGAAGAAGCGGAACGCCCGGCGGAACCCGGGATCCTCGGGGAGCGCGGGGATCCCGGCCGCCCGGACGTTGCCCTGTCCGTCGAGCTCGACCCGCAGCACGAGGGGCTCGCCCGCCGGAACCGCCTCGTCCCCGACCGGCTCGCCGCCCGCGAGGAGCGACGCCTCGAGCCGGTAGGTTCCGACGGCGCCGGAAAAGTCCGCAGGCCGCCCGGCGTCGGGAAGCGGGAGAGACCGAATCGTGACCGGCGGGGCGTCGCGGGCGACCACCGTCGTCGGGGCGAGGAAGAGCGAGCGGGATCGCCCGGGCACGCCGATCTCGAACCGGGGTCCGGGGAGCTGCCGCTCTCCGGCGCCGGTCGGAAACACGGCGCGCAGCAGGACCGGATAGGTGTCGTAGGAGACGCCGTCCACGACCCGCTGCTCGCGGCGGGGTCCGGGCTGGGCGCGGAGTTCCCGGACGCGCTCGCGGGAGAGCCCGCGTTCCTGCCACGGCACATCGGGGAGCGGCGTCTCCTCGACCCAGAACCCCTCGGGCTGCGCCAGCTCCACCGGGACCGCGGTGAACACCGGAACCCGGGCGTAGAGGCGGTAGAGCACGAGAACCTGCTCTCCCACCCGCACTTCCCGATCCGAGATCTCGGCCCGCACGAAGAGATCCCGCTCTCCCACCTCGGGCGGCGGCTCCCGACCGAACGGATCCCGGAAGGGGTCCAGCAACGGATCGAAGGGGCTGCCGAACGGGTCGGGCCGCCGGCTCCGGCGCGACGGCGGACGGCGGCTGCCGGGCTCCACCGTGACGATCACCGGCTCGGTGGGGGCGTACCCGGGAACCGGGACCGGCGGGAGGGTGAACTCGCCCACTTCCAGGGGCCGCAACCGGTAGGTCCACGAGATCGAGGCGCTCACCCGGCCGTTCACGATCGAGGTGCTGGTGAGCATCTGGCTTCCGAGCACGTCGAAGCCGGGAACCGGAGGCATCTCCGGCTGTCCGCCCCGGATTTCGGGGACCGAGACGGTGAACTCGAGCAGATCCTCGACGCCGACCACCGAAGCGTTCACGGTGGCCTCGGCGCGCTCCTGGGCCGGCGCGGCCGCGGCCGCGAGGAGCCCGGTGGCGACGACCACAGCCGGAAGGCGCATCAGTGCCTCCCCCGGCGAAGCGCCCGGGCCCGTCGCTTCTCGAGCTGGTCCTGCTGGAAGGCGCGCTCCACTTCGGCGAGCGCCGCGAGGATGCGCTCGGCCTGTTCGGGACTCACTTCCGGCACTTCGCCGGGGTCTCCGGCAGCCGGCGAGTCGGCGCCGGACGGGGCGTCAGCGTCGGCGGATTCCGGAGACGGATCCTGACCGCTTTCCGGCGCCTCCGGCGACCGGCCCTCTTCCGGCTCCGACGCCCCCTGCTCTTCGGACGGATCCTGCTCCTGCTCCCCGGAAGGATCCGGCTCCTCGGGCGGGCGATCCGGCTCCTCCGGCGCGCCATCCTGCTCGTCGTCTCCGGAGGGCTGCCCGTCCTGCTGCTGTTCCTGCTGGTCCCGCTGTTCTTCGGCTCGGAGAAGGGCCCGCTCGAGGTTCCGGCGCGCTTCGGCGTCCTCCGGATCCACGGCGAGCGCCTCCGCGTAGGCGGCGGCGGACTCCGCGAAGGCCCCCGCCCGGTAGAGCGTGTTCCCCAGGTTGAACCATGCGTCGCGGGCGAGCCCGTCGTCGAGGCCCGACGAAATCGCGCCCTGGTAGCCCCGGGCTGCTTCCGCGAGCGGGCTTCCGTCCGCTCCCCTCGAAGCCGGAGCGCCGCCCCCCGCCTCCTCTCCGAGCCGGTACTGGACCCCGGCCAGATTCAGGTCGGTGGCCGGAGCGTCCGGGTGCTCCGCCCGGGCGCGCGCGAACGCCCGCAGCGCCTCCTCCAGGCGGCCGGCGGTGAAATGCTCGGCGCCTTCCCGCGTGTTCCGCTCCGCGCCCCCGAACCACTGGGCGGCGAGCATCGCGATCGCCAGCGCCCGGATCACGCGGCGCCCTCCCGGTCGGCTCGCGCCGAGCTCCGCCGGCCGCCGGACGCGACGAGCGCGTGCGCGAACAGGAGCGCGAAACCGGCGCCCGCGGGGAGGTAGAACCGCTCCCGGTAGCGGCGCGACACCTCGTCGCCGAGCTCACCGCCCTCCATCCCCGCGATCCGCTCCGCCATGGCGACGATCTCGCGGTCGTCGGGGGACACCGGGAAGAACGCGCCTCCGGTTCTCGCCGCGAGCTCGGAGAGCGCCCCGGCGTCCAGCCGGTTCACGATCGGCGCTCCGGCGGCGTCCCGCATGAGCGTGGGGCCCGACTCGGCGGGCACCGGAATCGTGGCCCCGGACTCGGTGCCCACCCCGACGGCGAGAACGACAATCCCCGCGGTCTCGGCGTGAGCCGCCACTTCCGCCACCGGCGTGACCCGCAGATCGTCCTGTCGGCCGTCGGTGAGCAGGACCACGACCCGATGCCGGCTTTCCTGGCGGTCGAAGGCCCGCGCCGCCTCGACGATCATCGCCGCGAGGTTCGTCCCCGGGTTCTCCACCGCCCCGGTGGCGACTCCCGCCAGCAGGGTGCGCACGGCGGCCAGATCGTGCGTCAGGGGACACTGGGTGAACGCGCTGCCGGCGAAGGCGACGATCCCGGCGCGATTCCCCGGAATCCGGTCCAGGAGCGACGAAGCGATGTAGCGCGCCCGATCCATCCGGGACGGCGCCACATCGCGGGCGTCCATGCTGAAGGAGGTGTCGAGCGCGAACAGGACATCCACGCCCACCAGGGTGATCTCGCGTTCCTCCCGGCCCCACTGCGGCCGGGCCGCCGCGGTGGCGAGGAGCAGGGCGGCCGCGAGCAGAAGGACATTCCCGACCCGCCGCCGCCCGCGCCGCTCCCGCTCGAGCAGCCGACCGGCGCGGGCGCCGAATCGCGCGAGCGCGGCCCGGGTGCGGCGACCGGCGAACCACAGCAGGAGTCCCGCCACCGGGACGAGCGCGACGAGGGCCAGCGCGAGGGGCTCTCCGAACCGCATCAGGGAGTGCTCCGGAGCACGGTGGAACGGAGGGCGACCGCTCCGAACAGGAGCACGGAGGCCCATCCGGCGAGCCGCGGCCCGTCGTCCGACCAGCTCGTCCAGGTGGGCGCCTCGATCTCGGTCCGCTCGAGAGCGTCGATCTCCGCATAGACGGCCGCGAGCCCCTCCCGATCGCGCGCCCGGAAGGTCCGTCCGCCAGTGGCCTCCGCGACCCGGCGGAGCGTCTCCTCGTCGATGCCCGGCGCCTGGCGGACGTCGAGCGATCCGTCCGGACGCCGCCGCGCGATCCGTCCGCCCGCCTCGCTCCCCGCGCCCACGGTATAGACCCGGATGCCGCGCGCCCTCGCGACGCCGGCGGCGGTGAGCGGGTGGATCTCGCCCGCGTTCGAGATGCCGTCCGTCAGCAGCACCACGACCCGGCTCTCCGCCTCGGAACCGGCCAGCCGGTTCACCGCCGCCGCGATCGCGTTGCCGATCGCGGTGCCGTCCGGGATGTCGCCGATCGAGATCTGGCCGAGCTGGGCGGCGAGGATGTCGTGATCCAGCGTCAGCGGGGTCACGGTGACGGCGTTGCGGGCGAACGCCACCAGCCCGAGGCGGTCGCGCTCGCGGCGTTCGATGAAGTCGCGGAGCACCTCGCGGGCGGCCGTCAGCCGGTCGCCGGACCCCATGTCCTCGGCGCGCATGCTCGAGGAGAGATCGAGCACCAGGACGATGTCCACCCCGAGACTCGAGCCGGTCTCCTCCGCCAGACCGGTCTGGGGACGGGCGAGCGCCACCGCGGCGAGGACGAGCGCGAGCAGGGTGAGCGCCCCGGGCAGGAATCCGGCCCGGCTTCGCCAGGTGCGCGGCAGGCCCGCCAGCGCGGTCCCGTCCGGGAAGCGGACTGCCGGGGGGGCGGCGCGCCGGGCGCGGAGCGCCGGGATCGGCGTGAGCAGCAGGAGAAGGAGCGCGGCCGGCCACAGGAGGCGCATCACCCGGCAGCCTCCGTCGCGGAAGGGGCCGGATCGGGCGCCGGGCGGGTCCGCTCGAGGAAGCGTCCGGCGTCCTCGAACCGGGCGGCGGCCGCATCGGGCCGGAACGAGCGCTCGCTGAACTTGGCGAGGTCCGCCTCGTCCAGAACGGTCGCGAGGAGCGACAGCGATCCGGCCAGGGCGGGCTCGGCGCTCGACTCGAGGTCGGAGAGGATCTCCCCGGTCGTGCGCTCGCTCCACCGGGCGCCGAATCGCCTCCCGGCATAGCGCTTCATGATCCCGGCGAGCCGCTCGTAGAACGCGGTGACTTCGCCGATCTCGAGGAGTTCGGCGGCGCGGAGGCGGGCGAGCGCCCGTTCCGCCTCGAGCGCGGGCGGGACCGGCGGGGGCGCCGGCGCCTCC
>JAJEAO010000039.1 GCA_022822745.1 Acidobacteriota bacterium | reverse complement strand
ACCGGGAGAACCGGGGCGCTCCATAGAGCGGCGTTCCATGGGGCGGCCGGGCGCGAGGGCCCGGCCGCCGCTGCATGGCGGAAGGAGGTCGCCTAGAAGGTGATCTTCGCCATGAACTGGAAGGTCCTCGGGTAGCCGCGGGTGCCCGGGATGGCTCCGAAGTTGCTCTGCCCCAGCACCGTGCGCGGTCCGCGCCAGTTCACGTGGTTGAAGAGGTCAATGAACTCGAACCGGAGGTTCAGGTTCACATCGCCCATGACACGCGCGGTCTTCTCCAGCGAGAAGTCCCAGTTGATCAGAACGGGGCTGCGCACCGCATCCGTCGTGTTGGGCGCCGTGCTCAGCATCAGGCCTTCGGTCGGAGTCGCCGAACCCGGCGAGGCATAGCCCGTGTGGTTGCCTCGGGGGTTGCCGCCGCCACTGATGTTGGCGTTCGTGGGCCGCTGGTTCGGGAAGCCGTACGCACTCAGCGGGTTGGAGTTCTGGGTCACGACCAGCGGGAAACCGCTCCGCATGATGGACACCACCGAGAGCGACCAGCCGCCGAGAATCGGGCCATCCCACGGCGAGCGGACCGTGGCGTTCACGTTCATCTGGTGTGGCACGTGGACCCGCGACGGGCCGTAGTCGGCATCGAGCACCGGGCACGTGCTGTAGGCGCACTCATCTGGCGTGTTGTAGATGACGCCCGTCTCGTTCTCTAGCAGCGTGTTCGACTCGTAGATGTTGTCGTCGTGCCGCGTGAACGTGTAGTTGATCCGGGCGCCCCAGTTGTCGCGGAAACGCTTTTCGAACTCGACCCGGGCCGAGTGGTAGAGCGACTTCCCACTGCTGACGTGGCGGGCGTACACGTTGCGGAAGTGCGGGTAGGGCCGCAGCAACTGCCCGAGAGGCAGCGTCTCCTGGCTTTGGAACGCGCCGAACTCACTGTGTCCATAGAACGGGTTCGGATACTGCTCGTTCAGCCGGTCTCCGAGCGAGAGGTACTGGTCGGCGAGCTGGTTGATGTTGATGCGCGCGTTGTTCGTGCCGCCGATGGCGAGATCGGCGCCCTGGCTCCCGACATAGCCCACCTTGAACGCGAGGTCGGTTCCGATGTCGCGCTGGACATCGAGGGACCACTTGTTGATGTAGGGCGAGGCGCGGAACTGCTCGTTGAAGTGAACGTCCCCGCCGATGTTCTGGTAACGACCGTTTGCGTTCCCGACGGGAGACCTGAGGCCCTCGGGGAACGGGTTGGTAGCCGTCGCCGTCGGCGGTGTGATCCCGTCGAAACTCGTGACGATATCGGTCACAGAATCGTAGCCATAGGTGCCGAGATTGCTGGCGCCGCCGCCAGTCGGAATCGCATAGGGCGCCCAGAACACCGCGTAGCCGCCGCGGACGACCGTCTCGGGGTTCAGCGTGTAAGCGAAGCCCACGCGGGGCCCGAGCTTGATCGAGGGAGGATCCCACTGATGCGTCGGGTTGCCGTCCAAGCCGGCATACATCAGGCCGCCCCGGAGCGGGAAGCCGGGCAGGCTGCCTTCGAGGCTCCCAGGGAGCTCGACCTGCGTCGGGAACGGGTTCGCACGGTCCCAACCGACTGCGAAGCGGTCATCGTCTTCCATGAGACCGGTCTCGCGCTCGACCCGGAGGCCGAGGTTCAGCACGAGGTTGTCACTCGGCCGCCAGTCGTCCTGAACGAAGCCGCCGAAATAATCAATGAACGTCGCCGACCGCGCCGCGATGGTGGCGCTGCCGCCGTTCGGAATACCGAGCAACAGGTCGGCGAGGGCGCTTCCCGAATTGGTGTCGGGAGCTGTGGGGTTCGGTCCCTGGGTGAACTTCTGGGCGAAGCTCATGCTGAAGCCATTGGCGAAGCTCGCGTCGTCGAGACCCATGCGCCGCCACTGGCCGCCCACCTTCACGGTGTGATTGCCGAGGAACTGCGTGTAGGTACCGCTGACCTCCCGCGACCACCACTGGGTGTCGGTGTTGGACCACGAACCATGAGTGGCGCCACCGTCACCAAAGTTGGAAATGCTGATCGAGGGGAATTGGCCGTCGTAGCCCTCCTGGGCATAGAGCTGATCGAGGAAACTGCCCTGGATCCCGAGTCCCCGGAGGTCGTCCATCCCATAGGTCGGGTTGACGACCGAGTCATTGAAGTACATCTGGCCGTAGCGCATGGTCAGCACACCGGCGTCGCCCACGACGAAGGTGTTGTTCAAGGCGACCACATGGACATCCCGAATCAGGTCAGCGGCGCCGATCCCGTACGCGGGCAGCGAGCCGATCAGGTCGGTGTATTGCTGGAAGGCTCCCTCACTGGAGGTGTAGTAGAGATAGCTCAGGGAGGACTGCCAGTTATCCGAGAACGTGTGCGACAGGTTCAGGTCGCTCTGGAAGGCCGTCGTGGTCTGGGCGCCATTGCTCGGCGTGGGGCCGCCGGAGCCCAGGTTCGTCAGGAGTCCGGCGAGAGCGTGCCCCGCCGGGTCGATCATGTTCGCCGGGATCCGGTTCCCGGGGAAGGGCCTCCGGTTTCCGTCCGCGTCGAGGTCATACGGGTTGTAGATCGTGGTTCCGCTCGCGGAGAAGTCGCCGCTGGCCTCGGCCGCGGTCGGGACGATGACCTCGGTGTTGTTGGCGAGAAGATCCTTGAAGCCCTCGGCCGCGACCCAGAAGAAGGTCCGGTCCGTCAGGATCGGGCCGCCGAAGGAGCCGTTTCCCAGCTTGAAGGGGCGATCGGCGAACTCGGTGGAGGGATCTTCGTCGTAGGACAACTGCTGGACGTATGGGAGCGCGCGCGCCCAGGTGTTCATCGTGCCCGGACGGTGCTGGTAGCCGGCGCTTCCGGCCCAGTTGTTCGTCCCGCTGCGAGCGATCACGTTGAAGACTCCGCCGCCGGTGCGGCCCATCTCGGCGTCATAGGTGTTGACCTGGACCTTCATCTCCTGGACCGCGTCGAAGATCGGGATGATCGCGGAGCGGTTCCGGAGGTCGGTCGTCGAGACGCCGTCCACGGTGTAGTTGTTGCCGCGCAGGGGTCCTCCGCCCAGCGAGAGCAGGGAGGAGTTCGTCTGGTCGGACTGCTTCACCCACACCGGGTCGCCGGTGTGGACCACGTTCGGGGTGCCCACCGCGAGGATGAACACGTTCCGGCCGGGGGTCGGGAGAACCTCCAGCTCGGCGCGGCTGACCGCGGAAGCGACCGAGGCGGTCGCGGTCTCGATCAGCGGGCTCTCCGCGGTGACGGTGACCGTCTCCTCGATGCCACCGACGCTCAGCGTGATGTCTTCCAGGACGGCCGAGGAGACGCCGACGATGAGGCCTTCGTTGACGAACGGAGCGAAGCCGCTCAGCTCGGCGCGGAGGGTGTAGGTCGCGGGCTGGACGTTGGCGAACACATACTCGCCGACCCCGCTCGATACGGCGCTCCGGGACGTGCCGGTGTCCTCGTTCTGGATCGTGACGGTGACGCCCGGCAGTACGCCGCCGTCGGCGTCGCGGATGGTGCCGCGGATGCTGCCCTGGAAAGTCTGGGCGAAGGCGCCCGAAGCGACCCCCAGGACGGCCAGCACCGCGGCCGTTCTAGTGAGCAAAGACCTCATGAATTCCTCCTGGTCGGATTCGAGGGATGTCTGCGGGGCGCCGGGAGCGCCACCGAGCCGGGCCGCCGCCCGCTCTGGGGGCGGGATTCGAAGCAGCCGTACATGGAGAAGTGGTAACGAAGATACCACACTCCCCGCCGTGAAGAGACGAGGCGCAGCGTGATCCGCCGCAAGGACCGCGCCGTGGCGATTCAGGATGCGATGGATGCGGGTTTTCAATGACTTGTCGGCAGGACGGAGCACCGAAGAAGCAGCAGGAATCCGAGAATTCGGAGCACCTTCGGATTTCGGGAGTCCCTTGGCGAACTTCCGGCGTAGGATGCGGGGATCCATGCGCCGAGCTGCGACCCCCCTTCCCGACCGGACAGCGGGAACCCGATGCAGCGAACCGTCGGAGACCTGTCCTCCGCCGGGAGAGCGCCCGGCTCTGGATCTCGAAGCCGCCTGTCCTCCGGCTCGCCGGGATCTTCTCCGGCGACTCGAGCGGCGGAGCACCCATCGCTGCTCTCCGGCGGATCGGCGGGGCCTCTCCCGCGACGGCGTGACGTTCCTCGGCAACCTGATGCGACTCGGGCTCGGCGAGGAAACGCTCCTGGCGCTCGATCTCTTCGGCGAAGCCGTCTTCCGGGTGGCCCTGCGCCATGCCCGTCCGGGGGTTCTGCATCCGAGGATGTGGAAGTACTGGCATCTCCGGCTCCACGGCGAGCCCCCGCGGCGACCCCCTCCCACCGTGATCGCCGAGATGAAGGCGGCGGAAGTCCTGCCGCCCGACGCCCCGGAAGCCCCGGCGCGCCCGTGGCCGCCGCTCCCGACCGGGCCGAAACGCGGCTACCGCGAATGCCTGCCCGCCTGCGACTGAGCGCCCTGCCCGCCCCGCAGCGGCGGCTGTTCCCGGCGCTCGGGTTCACGCGGGGACGGTTCGTCCTCTACGGCGGGACTGCCTGTGCTCTCCATCTCGGTCATCGGGAGTCCTTCGACTTCGACTTCTTCTCCTCGGCTTCCATTGATCGGAAGGCGAAGCGGGAGCTGATCGCGCGCCTGCGCCCCCTCGGCGGGGTTCGACGCCGCCAGGACGAAGCGGACACGCTCGGGATCGAGCTCACCGACTCCGGGCCATCGGTTCTGGTGTCGTTCTTCGGTGGTATCGGCTTCCCGCGGCTCGGCGAGCCGGTTGCGGCGGCCACCGGGCCGCGCGTCGCGTCGCTGCTCGACCTCGCCGGGCTGAAGCTGGCCATGGCCCATCAGCGGCACGACGAGAATGACCTGGCGGATCTCGCGGCGCTGATCGAGGACGGGATCCCGCTGGATCAGGCGGCCGGAGCGATGCGGCGGCAGTACGGGGCCGTCGAACTGGTCGCGCACGCGGTCGCGGCGGCGGCCTGGTTCGACGGCCGGACGCCATCGCCACAGGGGGCGCTGACGGGTGAGCGGCGGCAAACCCTCGAGCGAGCCGTCGCCGCATGGCGCGGGGCTGTTCCGGCGCTTGCCGTGGACGATCCGGCCCTCGATGCTCCCGGGTTCCGCGACGCCGTGCTGGTGTGATTCGATCGGGGCGCGCCTGTCATCCCGCTCGAGGGGTGGCGGACATCGCTCGGCCCCGGGCGGGGCAGCTACCACGAGCACCGGCCCGGCGCGCCGGCATCAAGCGGGGCGGCAATGCGCCGGCAACGAGCGGGGCGGCAACGCCCCGGCCAAGGGAGGGTCAATCCGCCATGCGGCCGAAGAACTCGGCGTGGCCAGCGAGGATGCGCTCTTCCGCTTCCCGGTTCGGCTGGAGGCTCCAGACATCGCGCTCGCGGGTGCCGCCGAGGAGGATTCCGTCGGCGCGGGGCATCATGTAGAGCCCACCAGCGAGCGTGATGTAGCGAATCTCGGGTTGGGGGAGGAGCACGGTGAGCTGGCCCTTCAGCGGGACCATTCCGTCATCACCGGTCAGGGCGCGGGCGCCCATCCCGGTGCAGTTCACGATGCGGCGCTCGGGGAGGGTCGTCAGCTCGTCGAGGGCGCCGAACGCGCGGATGCGAAGGGAGCCCCCGGCGAGGAGGAAGTCGTCGAGCACGGCCTGCAGATAGACCGGCGGCTCGATCATCATGCTCTGGTACTCGCGGGCGTAGCGGGCCGGAAACGGGTGGGTTCCGGGGGCGAACTCGCGGGACTCGGGGTAGAGGTCGGCGAGTGGGTCCGGGGTCGCCGAGCCGCCGAAGGGCGCATCGCTGACGGGGTAGTTCGGCAGCCACCGGACCCCGTAGCGGGTTCCCACCATGTCCTGGAAGATGCGGTAGGCGATCCGGGCGGCTCGCTGGAACCGGAGCTGGAACTCGTCGGTCGCCACTCGGGCGTCGGAGACCGAGAACGGGGACCACTGCGCGCAGGCGACGTTCGAGGTCGTGTTCGGCGGCAGATCCCTCGCGTAGATCGTGACCGCGACGCCGCGACGCTGGAGCAGCCGGGCGGTCGCGAGGCCGACCGCGCCGCAGCCGATGACGGCCGCTCGGGCGGGCGGCGGCTCGTCGCCGAGGAGTTCCTCGACCGCGAGCGAGGCGCTCCCCCAGGAGAGGGTCACGCCGCCACCGCCGTGGCCGTAGTTGTGGACCAGGAGCCGCCCGCCGCCGAGGTCTTCGCGTTCGACCCGGAATCCGGCGGGGCGGTACGGGCGGAGGCCGACCACCGTCCGGATGACCCGGTCGGGGGAGACGCGCACCTTCGGGAGGCGGAAGGCAGGCTCCGGCGCGGGGGGCGGGGCGGGTGGCCCCGGTCGGGCGGCGCAGGCGGGGAGCGCGGCGGCGCTGGCGCCGAGGAAGGCGCGGCGGGAGAGCGGCGAGGACTGGGGGCTGCGGGAGTCTGGCATCGGTGCGGCGGGAAGTGTGCCGCCTCGCGTCGGTGGGACCCCGGGGCGGAGTCCGGGTCGCTGGCAGGGACGAACCGGTAGCGTGCCGGGCGGGGCCGCTACCGCGAGAACCGGCCCGGCGCGCCGGCAAGGGAGGCGCCGGCAAGTGGGCGCGCCGGCGCGCCCGCTCCTATACTTGGGAACACCGATGGAGCGCTCGTGGAAGAGGCGCGGTCGGGTGAAAGGGAGGTTGAAATGGATCGAAGGCTGTTCCTCAAGGCGGCCGCCGCCGTGAGCGGCGCCGGGATCGTGGGCGTGAACGATCGCGCGGAAGCGCTCGAGCACGAGATGATGCATCTGCTCGACGAGTCGGCTGCCGGGTCGTCCGTGACGCCCGCCGAGCGGCCGCCGCTTCGCGGCGCGGAGGGCGAGGATCCGCTGTCCGTCATGCCGGCGAAGCCCACGCTGCTCGACTTCTTCGAGCACCGGTTCGGGTCGGCGTCGCACGTGCTCCAGAGCGCGACCCGGGCGATGGAGCACGGAATGGACGAGGAGATCATCCTCGCCTGTCTGCTCCACGACCTCTCGGTGATGAACCTGATCCGCGCCGACCACGGCTGGTGGTGCGCGCAGATGATCCAGCCGTACGTGTCCGAGCGGGTCTCGTGGGCGATCCGTTACCACCAGGCGCTGCGGTTCTTCCCGGATCCCTCGGTGGGCTACGAGTACCCCGAGATGTACGTCCGGATGTTCGGCGCCGACCACGAGCCGGAGCCCTACATCCACGCCGCGTACGAGTACGCCCGAAACCACAAGTGGTACATGGCGGCGCGGTCCATCACGATGCACGACGACTACAGCTTCGACCCGGACAAGAAGGTGTCCATCGAACCGTTCACCGACATCGTGGGCCGACACTTCCGCCAGCCGAAGGAGGGGCTCGGGAATGACAACAGCCCCACCGCGCACATGTGGCGGACGATGATCAACCCGCGGAGGCGTCTGTAGGCCTGTGGATCCCCGGTGGGCGCCGGCTGCGCGTCGGAAATTGCCGCTCTGGAGAACCCCTACCGGGAGAACCGGGGTGCTCCACAGGAGAGCGGCGCTCCGTGGGACCGTGGCGCTCGCTGGTCTCCTGATCGCCGGCGGCTGCTCGGCCGCGCTCTCGCTGAGCGCCTGGAATCCGGTGGCTCCGGTTCCGGTCCATGTGTACAGCGCCACGACAGCGGACGCCGACGACGCGGCGCGGCTCGATCAGGCGCTCGCCGCAGTGCGCGAGGAACTCGCGGAGCGCGGAACCTGGTTCCGGGTCGTCGAGACGAGAGCGGAGGCCGATGTGGTCCTCCGGCTCGTTCGCTATGTGGACGACCTGCGGGAGCCGCTCCTGGGCGTTCGGAGACCGGTCCTCGGCGACATCCCCGGCGAAGCGGGATTCCATCTCATCGATGCGCTCGCGGTGCTCGGGGAGACGCGCGAGACGATCACCGGGATCGACCGCCGCCTCGACGACAAGGACCAGCTCGAATTCGCGGCCAGCCAGCTCGCCGATGAACTCGAGAGCTTCTGCCGCCAGTACCGCGACCGGCTCCCCGCCGGGTAGCCGGCCGCGCCGGTCAGGACGAGGCCAGGGAGCGCCGCCGGATCGGGTAGTACAGGATTGCGCCGATGAGCGCGGTGGCGAGGCCGAGAAGCGATTCGGCGGGGCGGGCGTAGAGCGTGTAGCCGAGCGCCCACGCGCTCATTCCGAGGAAGAGCGCCGGGATGAACGGGTAGAGCGGCGCCCGGAAACGGCCGGGAACGGCGCCCTCGACGAGACCCCGGCGCAGGCGGAACACTCCGGCCACGGTCGCGGCCGTCATCAGGTTCAGGGTGAAGCCGGCGTAGAGCAGGACCTGCTCGAAGGTGCCGGAGTAGAGGAGGGCGAGGATCACGACGAGCTGGAGGATGAGCGCGCGGCGGGGCACGCCGTTGCGATCCACCCTTCCGAGCGCGCCCAGGAGCGCCTCGTCCTGCCCCATCGCCCGGATCACCCGCGGGCCGAGGAAGATCATGGCGCTCACGGTGGAGGCGAGGACGAGGGCGAGGAGACCCGACATGACCCGGCCGCCGAGCCCGCCGAAGACCCGCTCGGCGGCGAGGTAGCCCACTTCGATGGTCCCTTCGATGTGGTACATCGGGACCGCCCGCAGGATGACGAAGTTCACCAGGAAATAGAGCACCGTGACCAGAAGGGTTCCGCCGACGAGGGCGCGGGTGAGGCGTTCCGGACGGCGCAGCTCTCCGACCACGTAGGCAGCCGCGTTCCAGCCGGTGTAGGCGTATCCGACGAAGACGAGGGACACTGCGAACCCGGGACGCAGCATCATGCCGAAGTCGCCGGGCCACGGTTCGAGCGGACGATTCATCGCGGGCGCGAAGAAGCCGGCGATGCAGAACCCGGCGACGAGCAGGATCTTGGCGCCGGTGAGCAGATCGTTCACGCCGCTCCCCCACCGGACGGACAGCGCATGGACGCCGGTGAACAGGAGGACGGTGGCGGCGGCGGTGTGCGTCACCGGCAGGTTCGGGATCAGGGGGCTCAGGTAGGCCGCCATCGCCATGGCGGCGAGCGCGGTGGGAGCGGCGAAGCCCACGGTCGCGGACACGAACCCGGCGGCAAAGCCGACTGCGGGGTGGAAGGTGCGACGCAGCAGCGCGTACTCGCCGCCCGAGTGGGGCAGCGCCGAGCCGAGTTCGCCGTACACCAGCGCCCCGGCGAGGGCGAGGACGCCGCCGATCCCCCAGAGCAGCAGCACGGGGAAACCGGAGGGAACCGCCGCCACCTGGAATCCGAGCGACGTGAAGACGCCGGTGCCGATCATGTTGGCGACCACGAACAGGGCCGCCGTGCGCGTCGAGAGCCTGACGCTGGGGCTCATGGCGAATCCCTGGCCGAACCCGGCGTCGTCGGCCCGGGGAGGGAAGGCCTACTCGGCCGTCCGCGCCGCGATCATGTCGATCTCGACCAGGGCCCCGAGCGGAATCGCGGCGACCGCGACCGTGGTGCGAACCGGCGGAATCGCGCCGTCGGGGAAGTAGGAGGCGTACACCTCGTTCATCGCGGCGAAGTCGTCCACATCGGCGAGGAAGACGCCGGTGCGCACCACATCTCCGAAACCGAGCCCCGCCTCCTCGAGGACGGCCCCCAGGTTCTGCATGACCTGGTGGGTCTGTTCGGTGATGCCGCCTTCCACGAGGCCGCCGCCGTCGGGGTCGAGCGCGATCTGGCCGGCGAGGAAGACGAGTCCGCCGATGTCCACGCCCGCCGAGTAGGGACCGACCGGCGGGATCTGCCCGCTCAGACGGATCTTCTCCGGAGCCTCCGGCTCGGCGGGCGGAGGCGCGGGCGGCGGAGCGCACATGGCGAAAGCGGAAAGAGCGAGAGCGGCGATCAGCAAGCGGCGCATCGGCAAGGGCCTCCGGAGGATGCCGGGATGGTACCCACCGAAGGCGGCTCGGCCCGGATCTCTCGTTCCCCGCGCGGACTGCGTCCGAGCCGGCGCCGGCGGTCGCCTCGGGCTCGGGAGGAGCGCCTGACCCGCCGGACGCCGACCCCGCCGCGCCCCGGATGCGGTTCTGGTGCGGTTCTGGTGCGGTTCAGCGGTTCAGCGGCTCATTGCGATGGAGGCGAGGTCACCGGGAGACGTCCGGGCGTAGGATGCGACCATGTGGACTCGACCCGAACCCGGCGAAGGACCGGACTACTACCTGGCCGCGGCGGCCCGGGTGCCCGATGGGAACCTGCCGGAGACGGCGCTGGCCGAAATGCGGACCCTCCGCGCGCGACTCGCCGACCTGTCGGACGGAGAGGCGGACCGGGCCTATGCGCCGGGGAAGTGGTCGGTGAAGGAGGTCGTGGGGCATCTCTCCGATGTGGAGCGGGTCATGGCGTTCCGGATGCTCCACTTCGCCCGGCGAGATCCCGCGGCGCTCCCCGGGATGGACCAGGATCCGTGGTCGGAGGCGGCGCGGCACGGAACCCGCAGCCTCCGCTCCCTCCTCGACGAGCTGGGGACGGTCCGGGCCGCCACCGCAAGCCTCCTGCAATCCTTCGGCGCCGCCGAGCTCGGCGCGTGGGGGGAGGCCAGCGGAATGCGCTTCACGGTGCGGGCGCTGGCGTGGTTCACGCTGGGCCACGCGGTCCACCACCGGCGGATCCTCGAGAAGCGCTACCTCGGGAGCGCCGTTCTCCAGAGCGGCGCCGGTGGAGCGCCGACGACGACCTGACGGGCCGGCGACCCCTCAGCCGCGTCTCCTGAAACCGCCCCGGGCAATCCCGGGCAGCGCGGCGACGAGCGGGATGAAGCCCAGGAGGGCGGCCGCTGCCGCGACCGCCGGGAATCCCAGCCGGTTCATCAGGAGCCCGGAAGCCACGCTCGCGAGCGCCGCCACGAACCAGTTCAGCGAGTCCGCGCGTCCCTGGCGGCGCACTTTCGCGGGCGTATCCGGCCCCCTCGAGAGGAGCGCGCTGGCGGCGACGAAGGCGAGACACCAGCCCAGCCCCAGGAGGTAGAGGGCGAGCCCCATGAGGAACCCGGCCTCGAGCGGCGCCGTCGCGCCGAGGCCGCCGGAAGCCACGAGGAAAACCCCGCCCACCGCGATCACCGGGCGTTCGCCGAATCGGTCGGAGCCGTAGCCGACGAGGGGCGAGAGCAGGAACATGCCCAGGGTGTGCGCTCCCATGATCGCCCCCAGCCCGGTCAGCGAGCCGCCGCCGGCGACGACCTGAACCGGAGTCATCGTCATCATCACCAGCATGGCGGCGTGAGCTGCGACCATGGAGGCGACCGCGACGACGAGGTCGGCGCGGGGAACCGCCGGCGCCCCCGAGGCCTCGGTGAGCCGCGGATGCCGGGGAACCCGGTCCGGTCGGGCGGGTGCGAAGGCGCGGCGGGTGGCCAGCGCCCGGCTGCGGACGAACAGGGCTGCGATCGAGGCGAACAGCGCGGCCGCCACTCCGAAGGTGAGCGCGATGGATGAGACGCCCCCGGCGCCCGCGATCCGTTCGATGGCGGAGAACAGCGCCGGCGCGAGGAAGCTGGCCACGACCGAGGCCCACACGACGAGGCCCACGGCCCGGCCCCGGCGACGGGGCGGGACGAGGAGCGCGGCTGCGTACCGGATCAGGTGGTAGGCGGCGTGACCGGCCCCGAGGAGCAGACAGCACAGGACGAACGGGAGGAACGCGCTGCCCGAAGAGGCGACGGCAGCCGCCATCGCGGCAATCGCGGCGACCAGGAAGCCGAGGGCGAGGGCGCGGACCCGCCCGATCCCGGGGATGAGCCGGCTGAGCAGCGGAGCGCCCACGGCGACGCCGACGATCAGCGAGGCGTTGGGCAGGCCCAGCCAGGCCGAACCGGCGAGGAAGCGATCGGCGAGGACCGGGGTGACCGTGATCACGAGGAGGTAGGCCGTCGAGCCGACGACCGCGCCGAGGAGCAGGACGCCGAACGCCCGCGCCGGCCGGGTTCGGGCCCCGCCGGACGGCACGGGCTCAGGAAGACTCGGCGGCGAGCCGGCGGTGGAGGTCGGCGAGCGCGCGTCGGACCTCGGGCGCGAGCGGGGCGCCGGTGGAGAGCGCCGCCGCCTCCGGTTCGCCGAGGCCGAGCTCGGCGGCGATGGCCCGGAATTCCGAGACGAGATCGTCGTCGGCGTCGGCGCGCCACGCTCCCGGCACGAGGCGGAGATCGTGGAGCGGGCCGGCCGACCCGTCGGCCTGGACCCGGTCGCGGAAGGCGAGCACTTCGGGCAGCACCCAGTCGTCGAGGGTTCCGGCGATCTCGACGGTCGGGATGCGCAGCGCGGCGGACGGCTGCGGCAGGACCGGACGCGGATTCTCGGCGGCGGCGGCGTCATGGAACGCCCAGAAGCGGCTGCCCTCGCGAGGAACGCCGACGGCCTCGGCATAGGCGGCGAACCCCTCCTCGGAGTCGGTCGCGGAGGCCGAGAGAGCGAGTCTGTCGGCGCGGCGGCGGGCGGCCTGCTCCGGATCGCCGAGCGTCGCGGAAACCAGCACCGCGCCGGCGAAGGTCTCCTCGCTGTCGGAAGCCGCCTGGCGGGCAATCCCCCCGCCCTCGCCGAAGCCGAGCAGGAGGATCCGGTCGGGCTCCCGGGCAAGGCGGGGGCGGATCTGGTCGAACATGAGCCGCGCGAACGCCTCCGTCAGACGCAGCGCCGCCTCGCCGTCCGCCAGACCGGCGCGGTCGAAGCTGGCCCAGGCGAAGCCCTGGTCGAGCGCCCACCAGCCGACGAGGTCGTCGAGGTCGGTCTCGCCGGTCCCGAGCTCGCGCCCGTCCTCGCCGCGACGGATCCCTCCCACGGCGCGATGGGCGCCGATCACGAGCGAGCCGTTCCAGTCGGGCGGGCGCGCCGGGTGGCGCAGGACGAAGCGGCGAGGCGGCTCGCCGGGGGGGAGACCCCGTCCGGGGGGGACGGAGGCGACGAAGCCCTGGACCACGAGAGCGTCGCCGTAGGCGCGGCCCGGCAGGAGCGTCTCCCGGCCGCCGTGGATGTAGAGGTGGAGGCGGGCGTCGCAGCCGGCGAGGAGGAGCGCGCCGCCCAGGAGCAGACCGGCGCGGCTCATGCGGGCGTACGCGAAAAGCCCCGGAACCCCTCGGAGGGCTTCAGGCCCCGTCGCAGCGCGGAGACTCGAATCCGTCCCGCTGCTGCCGGTGGTGTTCAGGGTTCCGGGAACTCGTCCGGGAACCGGACCCGGGCGGGGTGGGAGCCAGCCTCAATCCCCCGGCCCGAATCCGGGGAGGAAGTCGTCCGGCGGCGCCATGATCTCAACCTCCTTGGGGGCTCTGCGGGGTCGCGGGGAGTGATTCCAGTTATACCGGTCCGCGGAACGCGCGGTCAACAGCCTCCAGACTCACAGTGCTCACTCGGCCCCCACGGGTGACTTGACCCGCCGGAAGGCCCCGCGGAGCGCTGGAACACTGAGACTGCCCCAGCATCGCGCCGTGAGCTGCGCCCCCTTGGGCGGGAAGGCCGCGTGGATCACCTTGATGCCTCGGGTTTCGAGAAATTCCGCCACGGGAACGAAGTCGCGATCCGACGAGACCAGCACCGCGATGTCGTAGTTCGCGGCCCACGCCAAGCGAATCATGTCGGTGGCCATGCGCACGTCCACTCTCTTTTCGCGAGTTCTTCGCATGTCGGCGTCACAGACGGGACAACGCGCAACCGGCTCGCAGCAGTGGGGGCACTTCGGAGGAGAGAGTTCTCTCTGGCGAGGGACGATCGAGACGCTGACACCCGGGAACGTGTCCACAACCGTCGTGGGCCCACCGATGGAGGTTGCGATCACGAGGGCGAGAGGGATTCCACGACCCGTAGAAGTTCAGCCCCTGGTACTCACCTCTCGCCGCTTCGTCAACCACAGTGGCGGCGGCTCGGGCGAGGACCGGGCCGAGTCTCGACCAGTCTGTCTGGAATCCCGGATCCACGCCCCGCATGAGGAGCGTGTAATTCCAGAAATCCACGAACACGCGGACCCGGTGGCTGGCCTCCCGAATGGGCGTCGGGGCGGGCATTTCATTCGATACGGCGCCGTACAGCGATACAGGGGCACCCGGAGGCGCCCCTAGGGTAGAAAGAACCGGCGACCCATCGTCCCTATCTGGGGGGTCATCCGGTGGGTAGTCTTGATCATCATCCTAGCCTCGGCGGCGGGAATCCGCAACCGCCCGAGGCCGAGCCCGCGGAGCACTGTCTCCAGTGGCGACGGGCTCGGACGTGGCCTGCTCGCTGTGGAGATCGGGCGGCGGACGGAACGCCCCGAAAGCCCCTTCGAGGTGGGCGACTCGTTCCGCCAGCGACCCGACCTTGTCGGTGAGGGACTTGATGTCGGCCAGGGACTTGATGTCGGCCAGGATGGACATGATGTCGGCGCGAATGGAGAGTAGAAGACCGGCGAGGCCTGCGCCGACGGTCAGAATGGCGATGACTGGCGGATCATTTCGCGAGAGCAGCGCCCGGGCGGAGATCCGAGCCGGACAGCCGGCGCGGCGATATGGAGCGCCACTCCCCAGAGTGGCAATTCGCAGCCAGCGCCTGGCGGGCCCGCTGGCGTTACGGCAGGGCGCCGTGGACGACTTCGCCGGCGACGAGGGTCGCGAGGACGCGCTCGCGCATCCCGAACGCCAGCTCCGGATCGTCACCCAGGGCGTCCAGCGAAGGCAGATCGAGCACGACCAGGTCGGCCAGCTTCCCCGGCTCCAGACTGCCGCGCTCTTCGTCGTCGTGCGTCAGCCAGGCGCCGTTCCAGGTGTAGGAGCGAAGCGCCTCCGCCACCGTCACCGTCTCGTCCTCCCCCCACGAGACGCCGGACTTCTGGTCCTTGCGAGTGAGCAGCGCATAGAACCCGATCCACGGATCGTGAGTGGTCACGCCGTAGTCGGAGCCCGACGCCATGATGACGCCGCTGCGCATGTAGGTCCGGAACGGCTGGAGCCGGGCCATCCGGGTCGGCCCCGAGTTCGCCGCGAACGAGAAACCCTGCTGCCAGTTGAAGACCGGATTCGTGGCGGCGACGATGCCGTAGCGCGCCATGTCCTCGAGGACGCGGGTCTTCGGCTCGATGGGGAAGTAGGCGTGGATGACGCTCCAGCGGAGGTCGGGAAACTCGCCGGACTCATCCCGCATCTCGTCGAGCAGCTTCATGTAGAGATCCACCGTCTGCCGCATCGCCTGGTCGCCGCAACTGTGGGTGTGGAGATCCCAGCCGTGGGCGCGGATCGCCCGGTACTGCGCTTCCCGGAGACCGTAGTCGCGAACGACCGGGTTCCCCAGATTCCGCTCCCCCTCGAGCTCGTCCCAGAGATGGAAGGGCTCCGACATCCACGCGCTGCGCGTGCCGACCCCGCCGTCCCCGTACACCTTGGCGCCCCGCCAGCGGAGGAACCCGTCGCCGAGGTTGTTCACCTTGATCCCGTCGAGGTGGGTTCCGATCTCTGCGGGCGGGTGGGTGTTGAAGGTCCCCTCGTACACCGCCGCGATGCGAAGACGCATGAGTCCCCGATTCGCCGCCTCCTGGTACACCCGCATGTTGTGACCCATGCGCGAGGAGGGGTCCACGATGGCGGTGACGCCGAGCGAGAGCATCTCGGCGATTCCGAGCCGGACGCTCTCCACTTCGTCCTCGAAGTCCTCCGGCGGCGGGCGCTCGGTGACGAGGCGCGAGGCCCGGGCGCCCAGAAAGACGCCGGTGGGGACCTCGCGCCTGGTCCGCTCGCCCTCGAGGACGACCTCGCGCTCGGCGCGAAGGATCTGATCCTCGAAGGTGAAGTCCTCGGGATTCTCGAACCACCAGTCCGGCCAGGTCGCCGGATCGTCGTCCCGGATTCCCATCCGGCGGAAGACATCGGTGTTCACCGCGACGCCGCGGTACACCCGGTAGAGCGCGACCGGCTGATCCGGCGCGACTTCGTCGAGCTGCCACCGGGTGACCATCTCCGGGTACTTGAACTGATCCCAGCGGCGTCCGACGATCCACTCGTTCCGCACCGTCGCCGGCTCGCTCCGGCGCTGCTCGACCCGCTCCCGGACGGCCTCCACGATGTCCCCGGCGGTCTCGGCGTAGCTCAGTTCGACGCCGCGGGTGATGTCGTTGCCGAGCGACAGGAAGTGGATGTGGGAGTCCTGGAGTCCGGGGATCACCGTCTTTCCGGCGAGATCCACGGTGCGCGTGTTCGGCCCCGCGAGCGCGGCGACCTCGGCCGCGGCGCCGACCGCGATGATGCGGCCGTCCTTCACCGCGAGCGCTTCGGCGAGGGAGTCTTCCGCGTCCACGGTGCGGATTTCCGCGCCGGTGAGCAGCAGGTCCGGCTCCGGGTACCACTGCGCCGCGACGAGCGCCGGTCCGAAACCGAGAGACGCGGCGCCGGAGAAGAGGATGCATCGGAGACGGAAACGGGACATGGCGCGCCCGATCGTACGCGAGGGCTGGGAGGGGCGCGCCGGCAGCGGGAGCGCGGGGTGGGGTGGTGCGCGGTGGCGCCGTGCCGGGCAGGGCCGCTACCGCGA
>JAJEAO010000077.1 GCA_022822745.1 Acidobacteriota bacterium | reverse complement strand
CTAACCTTCCTTTCCGCGAATCGACGGCTCCGCCAGAGACCGGGCCGGCCCCGGATCCTCGCTCTGGTGCATCACCTGTCCTCCGACGAACCGGAGCGAGGGGAGGCCGAACGCGCATCGCTGCGGAAGCAGGAGGCGGCCTACCTCGCGACGGTGGACGCCGTCGTCGCGCCGAGCCGCGCCAGCGCCCGGGCCGCGGTCGCGCTCGCCGGGCGCGACCTGCCGATCGTGGTCGCGCCGCCGGGTCGGGGTCGGCTCGGCGGCGGCCCGATGCCAGCCCGCCGGCCGGGGCCGGAGGAGATCGCATCCCGGGCGCGGGAACCGCTGCGGGCTGCTTTCGTGGGCAACCTGATTCCCCGGAAGCGGGTCCTCGAACTCCTCGAGGCGCTCCCGGCTGCGCCCGAGTGGCGCCTCGTGATCGCCGGCCGGGAGGACGCCGACCCTGCCTGTGCCGCCCGGATTCGAGCCCGCGCCTCCGCGCCCGATCTCCAAGGCCGGGTCGTCGTCCGGGGCGCCCTCGACTCCGGGCGGCTGGCGGCGCTGCTCCGCGCGAGCCAGGCGCTGGCCGTCCCATCAACGCACGAGGGATTCGGCATGGTCTATCTGGAGGGATTCGCGTTCGGCCTCCCGGCGCTCGCCGCCGCCGCCGGAGGGACGCCGGAACTCGTGACCGAGGGCGTCACCGGCTTCCTGATCCGCGGCCGGAATCCGGTAGAGCGGATCGCCTCGCGCCTCCGCGCGCTCGCCGCCGACCGATCCCGGCTCGTCGCGATGGGGCTGGCGGCGAGAGAGCGCTACCAGGGACACCCGACATGGGCGGAAAGTCTGGATCGGGTCCGCGCCCTCGTCGAGCTCATCGTCTGATCGACCCACCCCGGCCGGGCCACAGCAGCCAGCCCAGGAAGAAGGCGCCGAGCGCCCAGGCGCCGGCCCCGAACCCGCCGAGGGCGACCGACGCGGCGAAGCACCCGAGCGCTCCGGGCCGACGGAATCCCGCCAGCCGCCGGAAGCCCCTCCGCCACCGGGGCCGCTGAGGATCGAGCGCTCCGATGACGAAGAGGAAGTCCAGCGCGAAGCCGACCAGGAAAGGGATCCCGAGCGCGAAGGCCGACGGCTCAGCCCATTCGGGGCGAACCCACGGCCCGAGGCAGACCGCGAGGAGCCCCATCTGGAACCCGGCGAGGCGGCGGCGGAACGGACTCGGCGGGAGCGGCGCCGGCGCCCGACCGAGACTCCGCCCGACGCCGAGACCGATCCCGAAGAGGTAGCGGGCGAAACCGGCGACGAGGTACCACGAGGGCAGCGTTCCCAGGATCGAGACGGCTGCCGTGGCGGCGGCGGCGATCCCGAGGGCGTCGGTTTCGGCGTCCAGTCGGGCTCCGAACCCCGTCGCGCCGCCGAAGCGGCGGGCCAGCGGACCGTCGAGAGCGTCGGTGGTCGCGGCAACGGTATAGGCGACGCACATCGCCCAGCCGCTTGCGGCGAGGCGGCCATCGGCCTCGATCAGCGCCCAGAGAACCTGTCCGCCGAGCGCGGCGACGAGCGCCAGCCGGAAAAGCGTGACGCGATTCGCGACACCGGACGCGGCCGACGCCGGCGTTCCCGGGATCACGAGGGCGAGGACCGGCGCGGGGAGCAGGAGGCCCAGGATTCCTCCGCCGAGCGGCAGGGCGAGAGCGCCGACCGAGAGGACGAACAGGCCGATGCCGCAGGCGAAACTCCACCCGAGGAGTCCCGGCACCGACGACCCCCGCGCCTCAGGGGGCCTCGGGGCGGTCGACTCCGTCCGACGGGAAGAGCCGGGAGACATCGCGGGGAAAATCGCTCATCCGCCACGAGGTTCCGCGCTCGGGAATCAGCGTCCGCTCGAACCCCAGGGTCTCGAACGGACGGACCAGGGCCGGATCCTGCGAGAACAGATGGATCGGAGTCGCCCAGGAGTCCGAGTCGTGGAGGGCCAGACGCGGCGGCTGGTGATCACCCACGACGACGACCAGCGAACGCCGCGGAACGAACTCGCGCAGGAACCCGCCGAGGATCCGGAGCTGGTACTCGAGGCTGGTGACATAGCGCTCGGAGAGCTCGTCCTGATCCCGGGCGTCGTCGTGCGCGACCGAGCGGAGCGGGCCGTCGTAGGCCGTTCCGTCGTCGTACCGGCTCCACGGCGTCACGTAGGGCGGCACCGGCCAGTAGGGGATGTGGCTCATGATGAGCGAGACCTTGGCGAAGACCGGACGGACGGCGGCCGCGAGTTCCTGACCGTAGAGCGAATACAGCGTGAACTGGTCCGGGATCTTCCACCAGCCCATCTCCGGGCCGTCGTAGCCGATGGCGGCGGCATCGGCGATCCGATCGAAGCCGTACCACTGCCCCTCCGGCCAACGCCCCTGGATCCCGGGCTCGAACGCGACCGTGCGGTAGCCCGCGGCGGCGAACCGTCGCGCCAGGCTCTCCCGCTGCGATCGGACCACGGCCCGGTAGCGGTCCTCCCGGTCCACCCACACGCCGGAGAAGAGCGCCGCATGCGCCTTCCACGACCCACCCCCGAACGTGGGGCTCTGGATCTGCGCGGAGCGGAAGTCGAATCCCCCGGCGGCGGCATCGGCCTCCAGCCGCGCCGCGGCCTCTTCGAGCCGGGCCCGCCGCCCCGCATCCTCGAACGCCGCCACTCCGTACGACTCCACGAACAGCAAGATGAAATCGGCGCCCCCGAGATCGGGCGCAGCCGGCAACGGCGGTTCGGTGATCGCGACCGGCGGCGCCAGGGCTGCGGGCGCCAGCGAGATCGCCCCGATCACGGCCGACCCTCCGGGAGGATGGAGCGCCGGGATGCAAAGGAGCAGCGCCGCCGCCACGGCCAAGGTCCGGCGCACGGTCCGGCCCGTCCGTTCGCGGGCGGCGGCGAGCAGTCCCAGGGCGACATGGACGCCGACCGCGAGTCCCGCGACGAGGACCGCGGCGACCGGAAACACGGTCCGGACCCCGACCCACGGCAGGACGGTGGCCAGCATCTCGGCCACGTTGCCCACATGGGGCAGATCGCCTGCCGGATCCAGCGGGCGACCGAGGAGTTCGCGGGCGATGCGGTCAGCGAGCCGCAGTCCGGCAGCGAGCAGCAGGCCTCCGGCGAGGAGAGCGCGGCCGACGGGAAGACGGAGGCGCGGCCGATCGGGGCGATGGACGGGCAGGAGGCCCCCGAGCAGCACCAGGGCAAGCAGGTCGGGAGACAGGGCCGGGACCGGCCGGACCCAGGGCAGGTCCGCCGCCGCCTCGAGTCCGAAGAGGAGATTCAGACCGAGGCCGGCCGCCACCACGGCAGCCGTCCGCGGTCCGCGGCCTGCAGGCACGGCGGGGCCCTAGCGGCGGCCGACCGGCGGAGGCAGGCCGCCGTCGGGAGCCCGCGGCGTCCCGAAGTAGCGGTCGAGGGCCTCGAGTCCCTGGAGCAGGTGCGCCGCCACGTAGAGGAAGGCGTCCCGCGGGATCCGGTCCGTCGTCGCGTTCGTGACCAGGAACGGCGCGAACGCTCTCAGGGAGGCCTCGTCCCGCTGGCGGACGCTCATCTCGGTCAGCGTGCCCCAGATCTCCACGCCCGGGCGCTTCTCGCGCGCCTCCTCGCCGGTGCGGCCGTAGTAGGAGAGGCGCAGACCGGGCATGCGGTCGCGGCAGAACCGAAGGATCCGGTCCGCCACCTCGGGCGCGCCGGCGAGCGCGGTGGCGGCGATCGCGGCGGCGTTCGAGGTCTGCACGATGTCCCGGGGGGAGTGGATCAGCGTGCGCTCGTCGTCGTACAGCGTCGCCATCTCGGGCTGGAACACATCGTAGAGAAGGCCGGCGGGGGTGCGCGCGACGCGGACCATCTCGTAACTCCCGGCGGCGAGCGCAGCCAGATCCGCCCGGTCGGTGGCGCGGGCCACTTCGGCGACATGGTCGGGGGCGTAGTCCACCAGGAAGGAGTTCGTGGCGAAGTCGCGGCTCCGGAAGTTGAAGTAGTTCCGGATCAGGAGCAGCCCGGCCGCCTCGGAGGCGTGGCGCGCGTAGCCGTCGAGGATCCGGACCGAGAGTTCCCGGTCCTCCGGGATTCCGAAGGCCGCCGCCCCTTCCCACAGGCCCTCGGAGACGCGGAGCGCCTCCGTCGTCCCGGAGGCGTCGGGGGCGTCGTCTCCCGGCGCCGGTTCCGGAGCGCGCCGCCAGATCACGAAGCCGCGGGTGAACGGGTCATCCGGCTCGTCCACGATGAGGCGATCGCGCGCGAAGGCGCGAAGCGCGTCGTAGAGAGGGCGGTCCCGGATCCGGGCCGCCACCCGGAGCAGTTCGCCGATGTCCACGGCATAGGCGAAGCCGTCGGCCCGAGCCAGTTCGCCCGCCAGAACCCGCGCCCGGACATCGGCGCGGAGCGAGATGAGCGCCTGCCGGGTGGCCTCGGGACCCGGCCACACGGAGCGGCGGCAGCCGGCCGCAGCCAGCGCGACCAGACCGATCAGGAGCGCCGACCGGACGGGAAAGCGGTAGCCGGCGCCGCGCACGCGTCGAGAATAGCCCCCGGCCGGAGCGAGCCGACCCCCTACAATCGGGATTCCGCATCCAGAGCGGGAAGGAAGGGCAGGAAATGAGTTGCATGCCAGCGCTGCGGGTCCGAATCGGCGTCGCGCCCGTTCTCGGCTTCACCCTGAACTTCCTGGCGACCGGGGCGGCCGGCCAGTCCGACGCCGGGCTTTCGCTGTCGTCGCTCTACGCGCCCGGCGCCGCCCTCGAGGACACGAATGGCGACGGCGTCGCGGATCGGGTGCGGGCCCGCATCGTCCTCGGCGAGGCGCCGTCGGCCGCCGAAGTGGCTGCGGCCGCCGAGATCGCCGCCCGGCTGGGGCTCGAGACGCTCGCGATGGACCTGCCGCTCGGCGATGAGACCGGTCTCGCCATCGCCGTCGGAAACGGCGCGCTCCCATCCGTCGGCGCACCGGGCGGGCCCTCCCTGTCGGCGGGCCGAGGCGTCGTGGCCGTCCTCGAGGGCGCCGCCGGACCCGTCGTCGCCGTGCTCGGCGGGGACGACGCCGGCCTCGCCGCGGCGGCCGCGTGGCTCGCCGGACGGGCGCCCCGGGTGTTCCGGGCCGAGGGCGCGACGCTCGGAGAGATCGAAGGAGCGGTCACCGAGTCCGCCGGGGACGATGCCGCCGGGGCCCGAACCGTTCGGGTCGAGGTGAGCGCCGGGGCCCACGCCCTCGCCGCCGCCGAGGTCCGCCTCGAGACGGCCGACGGAGCCGCTGCGGGGCGCGTCGCGGCCGCGGTGGAAGCCGCCGGAGAGGAGCTGCGCTTCGACAGTCTCGAAAGTCTGGTCGTCACGGCCTCCCACCCGGAGGGCGCCGCGAGCGCGAGCGTGGAACACGACGCGCCGGCGCCCGAACCAGGCCCCATCCCGGGTCGCCCGGGGTCGGGGGCCAAGGACGACCTGGGCCTCGCCGTGCTCTACGAGCCCGACGGCCTGCTCGGGGATTCGAACGGGGACCGGATCCCGGACCGCCTCGATTCCCGGCTGGTCGTGACCGACGAGGCCCCGGCGGCGGCGCTGTCCCTGGCGGCGCGGCTCGGGCTCGAGTCGGCCGGTCTCGACTTCCCGGTGGCGGCGACGCCGGACTCGCTCGCCGAGGCCGAGCGGGCCCCCACGCTGATCCTGACGGGCACTCCCGAGGGCAATCCGCTGCTCGAGGATGTGGACCTCCCCGAACTCGCTCCGGGCGAGGGCTACGTGGGAGTCCTGCCGGACGCCTTCGGCGGGAAGTCGGCCCTGGCTGTCACCGGGAGCGACCTCGCCGGGCTGGAGCGGGCGCTGGAGCAGGCGGCGCTCGCCCTTCCCCACCTCGACGCTGGCGCGCGCGCCAAGGACCACCCGACGGTGACCGGCGTCGAGGACGCCCTGTGGCGGTTCCTGTCGCTGCGCACCCCCGCCAGCCAGGCGGCGGCCGCGGCCTACCGACTGGAGCGGATCGCCGCCGACATCGGCCACCTCGACATCTCCACCGCCCGCATCCTCGTCTCCATCAAGGATCCGGCGGCGGGTCTCGAACGCTTCCTCGCCGACCACGCCCGGAACCTCGGGCTCGGTGACGTCGAGATCGAGCTCGACGACCGGAACGTGGAAAACGCGGCGGTGCTCCACGAGGAAGAGTTCGCGGTGCCCTCCGAGGTGGAGGCGTTCCGGGGGCTCGTGGAGACCCGTGTCGTCCCTGCCGTGGACCGGGGGGACCGCGTGCGCATCCGGGCGCTCCTGAGCGAACCGCCCGAAATCCGGGCACGGCTCGCGGATGAGACGCGCACCCGGCTCGCGGCCGAGGGCGCCTCGGAGAGCGATGTCCGGATCCTGTCCGCCTACCGGCAGGGGTACTCGTGGATCGAGGAGGTCGTCCTGCCCCCTCTCGTGGAGCTCCGCGAGAGCGGCTCCGCCACGACGCGGCTCCGGCTGCTCTTCCGGCGGCACCGCCCCCCTGCCGAGTGGCCGCAGCAGGCGATGCATACGCCGCTGCGCTTCCAGCACGCCATGTTCCCGGCCGACGAGATCCTCGCGGAAGCGCTCTCGCTCGACCTCGGCGACGTCGGCTACGAGATGCGCGAGGAAGAGGACGCGCCCGCCTACCAGGTGGTGGCCGAGGACGCCGCCGGCAACGTGATCCTGAACGAGGTCTTCGAAGGCCGGATGGTGACGCGGCCCTTCCTCGACCGCTACCCCGACTACGAGCTCGTCCAGGTCCCCACCGGGGGCCTCCTCGCCGAAGTCAACGGCGAAGCCGTCGTGGATGAACGGATCGCGACCGACGCCGAGTCGTTCTGGGACCACTTCCAGGCCGACACGCTCGCCCGGATGTACGACTACGTGATGGAACTCCACGAGGGGAAGCCGCGGGGGCCCGCGGACGCGCCCTACTTCGGCGAGCTCCGCGTGGATCTGTCGCTGTCCGAACCGGAGCGGCTGCTCGGACTCGAGCAGGAGATCGAGTCCACCCACGACGCGCTCCACGAGGACATCTACTTCGTCACTCACACCTTCTGGCGACTCATCGGCCGGAACACCATGGGAACCGAGCTGACCTATCCGGGTCGGGTCCTCCCCTGGATGCACCCGAAGCAGGACGGGACTCCCGGAACGGCGCAGATCCGGTTCACCGGATTCCGGACCAGCCGACCGGCCGTGGTCGTGGACTACGCGGCGGCGGACGGACGGACCGGCTCCGTGCGTCGGAACCTCTCGAAGGTCGAGGTCGAGCGGCCACGGGCGCTTTCGCTCGGTGTCCGGGCGGGAGAAGCCGGCGTCGCGCACCTTCGGCTGCGGGTCAAGGTGGACACGGACGCCGACGAGCACGCCTACTACGTGGACCGCCACGGCGAGGATCAGGCGGACGCCCGCATCCTCTCGGCCGAACAGGCGACCCGGACCCTGGAGCTTCTCGGCGACCTTCGGGAGGCCGGGATGTACCGGGAGGCGCTGGCGTTCACCGGGCTCGGTCGGCTGGATCTGTCCGCCGGATGGACCTGGGAAGACGATCCCGACAGCCGCCGCACCGCGAGCCTGCCCGCGAACGGGGCTCCTCCGCCCTTCCCGGACATCATGGCGTTTCGCGACGAAACGGGCGACGACGACCAGCTCGTCCAGTGGGACACGCCGATCTCTCCTCCCGAGGCCTACGGAATCCTCGCCCGGATGTCCGAGTTCCCCGAAGCCACCGTGTACCGGATCGGCGAGAGCTACCTGGGGCGCTCCACCTGGGCCATGGACCTGATGCCGCCGGTGGAGGCGAGCCACATGTCGGCCCGCAAGGCCAGTCTGCTGAAGCCCACGATCCTCTACACCGCCCGACAGCACGCCAACGAGGTCTCCTCGACCTCCCATGTCCTGCGCCTCGCCGAGATGCTGCTCACCGATCCCGAGGTGAAGAAGGCCCTCGACCGGGTGAACGTGGTCATCCACCCCATCCAGAACCCGGACGGCGCCCAGATCGCCTGGGACATGCACCAGGTCAACCCGGAGCACATCCTCCACGCCGGCTACTGGGCGTCCCTCGGAATGGACTCGACGTCCGACGCCGGCCAGCCGATGCCGATCTACCCGGAGGCCGAAGTGCGTCCCCGCCTGTGGCGGATGTGGCTCCCCGACATCGTCCTGAATCCGCACGGCTACCCGGCGCACCAGCTCGTCCAGTTGTTCAGCGAGTTCAGCGGTCTGGTGCGCGCCGGCCGCCGCACGGAACGGAACTGGGGTCTCAACAAGGGCTGGTTCATGCCCGGCTTCGAGGTCGTGGACGACCCGGAACTGCCCCGCCACAAGGAAGAGGCGCTGAAGATCCGGGGCTACATCACCGACGCCATCCAGACCAACGGGCCAGTGGCAGCCATGAACCGCCGCAACTACGACCGCTACCGCCGCTACGGGATCCAGTTCGACCCGGAGTCCTTCCGCTGGGACATTCACGACGGCGTGAACATCCAGATGCCGATCAAGGGACGTCGGGCCTCCGGGCGGGGACGGGGCGGCGGCTTCTCCTACGACCCGCGCATCACGATCTGGTCGGGCGGGACCGAAGCGCCGGACGAGCCGGCGCGCGGTGACTGGATGAAGCTGGTGGCGTCCGCCGGCCTCTCGTGGGATCGCGCGGTTCTGCAGTATCTGCTGGACGGTGACCACCAGGTGAACCGGAACGCGAGCGAGTTCTTCGGTGGCGTGTCTCTCCGCCTGGACCGCCCGCGGCCTCCGGAGCCGCCCGAGGAAGAGGAGGAGACGGACGAGGGAGATCCCGAGCGCTGACCGCGCCCGTGGACCTCCCGAGGGGCCGGATCCGGGCTGCCGGATTCGCCCTCTCCCTCGTCGCCGGCTGCGGCTCGGAATCGGCGACGCCCATCGCGCTCGTCCGGTCGTCGCCGGCGCCGACCATCGGGATCGAGGCCGGTCTGACTCATCTTCGACAGTCTGATTTTGCAACTCGTTGTGGCGTTGAGAGTTACGACACGCCACAGACAGCTATGGCACTACACCTCGCGTGGAGGTCGAGGGCCAGCCTGGCGCCAGACCGCCCCGTCCCGCCCGCTCCCCCACCAGTCGCATCGGCCGAAACCCCGGGTACTACCGCAGCAAGTGTCACCGCACATCCTGCCGATCGACCTTCGGCGGGAGCAACTGCCCCCGGTCCTGCAACACATGCGACCTGTGCCGGACAATGAGCCCCGAGCGGTTCCGAGCCGGGCCGACCCGGCCGAACGCTGCCGACGCGGCCGGTCCGATGTCGCATCGAGCTCGGGGAGAGTCCGACCCGGATCCGACCCAGCCTCGCCGTCCCGTGGAGGACGCGGGCCGAGATCGGACGCCGGACCGCGATCCAGCCCCGCCGCGCAGTTGTGCCTCCGGATGGCGTCTCGCGGCGTCGAGGCCATCGTCGAGTTTCACCGCACGGGCGCGACTCCGGAGAACACTCCCGGCCTCGACCTGCACGACACTGGCATGACCCTGGTCACCGACACGCCGACGCCGGGCGTGTCCTCGATCTATCCGGCTCGCGCCCTGGAGGAGTGCCGGGGACGAACCGCACGACCGCGCCTTCGGCGCGATCCGTCCCGCGCGGCCCCGCGGCGCCCGGAGACCGATATCAGCGAGACGATTCGCCCGGCCCGACATCCTCCTCCGCGGAGAGACGCAGGGCTCCCTCGATCCGGGCGACTCGCTCTCCGAGCGCATGGACTTCCTGCCGGACGGAGCGGAGCGCCTCCCAGATCTGTCGAATCTCCGCCCGGATCGCACTCCGGTCGGTCCGGGCATCTTCGAGCCCGGCGCGAAGCTCCTCGCGGATCGCGTCCCGCTCGGTCCGGGCTGCTTCGAGTCCGGCGCGAAGCTCCTCGCGGATCGCATGCTGCCCAGCGCGGAGTTCCTCGCGGATCGCATGCTGCCCAGCGCGGAGTTCCTCGCGGATCGCCTGCTGACCGGCGCGAAGATCCTCGCGGATCGCATGCTGCCCGCCGGTGACGTACGCCGCGACACTGACGATGAGGGCGGCGACGGTGGCGCCGACGCCGATGGTGGCCATGAGTGGTCTGGTCATGGGGATGGAACAACCGACTGTCGAACGGGAACATCCAAGGTCCGTCCCGACCTCCCGGCCGCGCCGGATCGAAACCTGGCGAACGGTGCCCAGGAGCCATGCGTTTCCGCCCCGTTCGCGGGACGGTTCGGGATTCGGGATGCGCCGCATCCGGCCCCACCCGACAGATGGCGGAACCAGTGGCAGCCCTCCCGAAACACTTCGGCCCGGACTCTACCCCAAGATCCACCCGGTGCGAGTCCCTGATCCCTGATCCTGCGAGAGCGAGACCCTGCCGTCAGCGAGAGGCTTCGTCTGACTCGATGTCCCCCGGGGAGCGACGCAGAGCTGCCTCGATCCGGGCGACCCGCTCTCCGAGAGCATGGATTTCCCGCCGGACGGAGCGGAGAGCCTCCCGGACCTGTCGCATTTCCGCCCGGAGCGCACTCCGGTCGGTCCGGGCTGCTTCGAGTCCGGCGCGAAGCTCCTCGCGGATCGCCTCCTGCCAGCCGGCGACGTACGCCGCGACGCTGAGGATGAGGGCGACGGCGGCGACGCCGGCACCGATGATGGCCATGAGTTGCACGGTCATCGGGATGGATCATCCGACTGTCGAACGGGAACAGCCAAGGTCCGTCCCGACATCCCGGCCGCGCCGGCCCGGAGCCCGGCGAACGGGGCCCGGAAGGCAGACGCCCCCACCCCATTCGCGGGACAGTCCGGGATTCGGGATGCGCCGCATCCGGCCCCACTCGACAGATGCGGGAACCGGTGACAGCCCTCCCGAAACACCTCGGCCACGCCCCTACCGCAGGAGCGGCCGGGACCGCGGAGCGAGAGAGCCAGCCATCCCGACGGACGACCGCTCAGCCCTGGTCCTTGTCCAGGAGCGGACGCCCTCGGGGATCTGTCGTTTCGCGCAGCCGGTCGCGGATCTGGTGCGGCAGCCGGAATGGCCACCGAGAAGACGGCGATTCTGGCCGGCGAGGGCATTGCAGTCGGACTCCGCCTCGACTCTGGAAGCCTGACGGGTGGAACTCAGGAGCTGGCGAGTCGGAGGCTGGCGCGCCGGCCATGGCGCCGACAGCGTCCTGATGGCGACATGCCGCAGGCGGCGGACGGCGCCGGCTCCCGACGCCGCCTTCCGCGCGAAGATCCGCTCCTCCCGGTTCAGCCGCTCCCGACGGTCGAACACCATCAGGCGCCCCGAACCGTCCCCGCGCGGGCGATCTGCCGCACCCGCTCCAGGATTGTCCGCTCGGGATCCCCTCTCACGACCTTGCACTCGGCCACCGTCTTCTCTTTCCAACCCGTTCGACGGCCGGACGACGCCCCGATCCACGCCGCCCCTCCCGAGCCCACGCTCGCGCCCTATCCGACGCCCCCTGCAATTACGCCCGCAATACGAGTTGCGGCTTCCCTTCCCGGTCCTCGAACCGATCCACCCAAGTCGTGGGCCGGCGAGTCCACGGGCCGGGCGTAATGAAGAACCGCTTGTCCCCGCAGGATCGGATCGGCGGGGCGTCCATCAGGACCACCGGACATCGAGCGGCTCTCCGCCGCATCACCCGGAGCGAGGCGGGCCCATCGGGCCACAGCGATCGGAACGGCGCGCTAGACTGCGGGAGTCTTCCTTCCGTCTCTCGGCCCGGGTGCGGCGCCAGTGCTCCGCGCCTCGCGGACCACCGGCTGGTGATGGCCTCGCGATCGATTCCCTCTCCCGCTCCGTCCTTTCGGCGCAAGCCGCTCCGGGCCACCACTCGCCCCCGTTCGCGCGACCGGCGCGACGCCTTTCCGCGGTTCGCAGACCTCCGCGGCGTGGTCGTGCGGGTCCGCGTCCGGGCGGGCGCGAGCGAGGAGCGGGTGTCGCTCCGCGGGGACGGCACGCTGAGAGCGTGGGTCCGCCCGCAGCGAGAGCGCGGTTACGACAACCTGCGCCTGCGAACGCTCCTCGGACGCATCACCGGGACCGCTCCTCGCAGGATCGAGATCCTGACCGGCAGCCGCACGCCGTGGAAACTGGTGCGGATCCCCGGGATCTCGCGCCAGCAGCTCGCCAGCCGCATCCCGAAGCGACGCGGCGGCTATCGGTTCGGGGGCAGAACCTACGCCGGGCGAAGCCAGCCGAACCGGGTCAGGCGGCGCGGCGCCGCGCGGCGCGGATGACCTGGTAGGCCTTCTGGATGTCCTGCGTCCGCCGGGTCGCCTCGTCCTTCATCTCCTCGGGGAGACCCAGGGCCGCGAGCCGGTCGGGATGGTGCTGCCGCATCAGCCGGCGATAGGCGGTGCGGAGCTCGTCGTCGGAAGCCTCGCGGGGCACGCCGAGAACCGCGTAGGCCTCCGCGAGCGTCTCGTCGGGAGAGCGACGACGGGGCTCGAACGTGGCCGCGGCGACCCGTTCCATCTGGGCCATCTCGGCCGCCGAAAAGCCGAGGAAGTGCCCGATGGAATCGAGGATTCTCCGCTCCGCCGGGTGAACCTCGCCGTCGGCCCAGGCTGCCTTCCACTGGAGTTCCACGAAACTCCGCAGCAGGTTCCGGCGCCGCCCGACCACCTGGGCGAGCTGGGTGAGCGCCCCCTGGAGGTCGAAACGCGATGACTTCCCCTCGTTGAACAGCCGGATCGCGAGGTTGCGCTCGTGCTCCCCCATCGCGAGGCCCGCGATGACTTCGCGGGCGAGACGGACTTCCTCCTCGCTGACCCGGCCATCGGCCTTGGCGATGTGGCCCATGACGCCGAACGTGGCCACGAAGAACGCGAGCCGCCGCTCCTCGAGGGGATCGCGGCGCGGCGGAGGCGGGGGCGGCGGCGAAACGCGCCCCGAACCGGACGGGCGCCAGGCATCGGTTCGGGGCCTCGCTCCCAGGTTCGACCCGATGGCGGCGCCCAGCATCGCCCCGAGCGGGCCGCCGAGGCTCCACCCGAGGGCGCCGCCGATGATCGTTCCCCAGATGCCCATACGCGCCGCCTGATTCTACGGAGAGCCGCCCGCGACCCTGCCGGAGGCATCCCGACCCGGCCATGCCGAAGGGCGCGGAACCTCCGCCGCGAGGGGACTCGGCAGGGCGAGCGTACCCTGACGAACCCCGGATTTCCCGGTGGCGGCTACGCCGCGGAACACCGCCGGCGGGGTGGAGGTCTGCGCTCCATCCAGCCCTTCCGACGCCTTCCCGAGTCCGCGGCGACCGACGGCGCCGGCTCGGACCCGGTCCACTCGGGACCGGAAAACCCGGGCTAACGCCCCGGTCCGGATGCCGCCGCCCCGGCAGGCCGCGACCAGTCCACCGGGTTCGGCGGATAGAGAGGCTGCCCCCACGGCCAATCCGGCGCGAGGGCAGAGCTCCCGCCGCTCTCCGCCTCGCCGCTGTCGGGCCCCTGGGCCGTCTCCAGGTAGTCCAGGACCTTGCCGCGCGTGTCGTCGTCGAGCGGCTCCATTCCCATGCCCACCATCACGTCGAGGAGCTCGTCCCATTCGCTGCGCTCGAACCGGGCCGAGGTGATGTAGCTGTCGTCGTGGCAGGCGAGGCAGTTGGAGCGCACGATCTCGACATGCTCGCCGTCTTTCAGGTTGTCCGCGGCCGGCTGCGCGACGCCCGCAAGCGGGACGGCCGCAACCAGCAGGAGCGCCAGGAAAACAGGTCTCTTCATCTCGTTCACACCGCCGTGACCGCGATGCGATGCATCGCGTTGTTGAGGTAACCGCGCGGATTCCATCCCGGCACGACCATGGGCTGTGTGCGGCCCCGGTGGTCCGTGGCCCGAGCCCAGATCTCGTAGTGTCCGGCGATATCGAAGCCGACCGTGGCCTCGAACCGCTGCCAGGCGAACCGGTTCTCCGGCTCCTGCAGTCGGCACTCGATCCAGGTGGCTCCGAAATCCGAGCTGACATGGACGGCGTGGACCGGGCCGCCTCCGGCCCACGCCCAGCCGCGCACCGGCAAGGGTGTGACCGCCGGGTGCTGGATGCCGGTGGCGGGCCGGGTGATCAGCGACTTCACCGGCATCTCCCCGATGATCTGCATGTCCTCCTCGGGCACATCCGCGCCCGGCGCCACCGGGTAGCGCGGCACACGGTAGGAGAAGCCGGTCATCTTCGGTCCGTCGTGAACCCGGTCCCGAACCCACAGCCGAGTGAGCCACTTCCCGCTCGCGGACGCCGGGTAGCCCGGGGCGACGATCCGCAACGGAAAACCGTGGTGCGGGGGAAGCGGCTCGCCGTTCATCTCCCACGCCAGCAGGGTGGACTCGTCCATCGCCTTCGACAGGGGCACTCCGCGGGAAATGGGGACCTCGGCGGCGTCCCCGCTCAAGTGGGGATCCTCCCCGTACCAGGCCACATAAACCGCCGTGTCCCGGATTCCGGCGGACGCGAGAACGTCCCGCAGCCGCACGCCGGTGTAGCGGGCGCACCCGACGGCGCCGAGCCACCACGCATTCCCCGCCACCATGGGACGAAACGCGGCGCGCCCGTTTCCGGCGCATTCGAGGACGAGCGAAGCCGTGACGTTCTCGAAGCCGGCGCGGATGTCGTCCAGACCCAGTCGGAGTTCGGACTCCACTTCGCCCACGACTTCGAGCACCCAGCCGCCGAGGTCGCCCGAGAGCGCCCGCTCCGGCACCTCGCCGTTGTTGCGCACGAAGTGCTTGTCGTTCGACGTGCGCCGAGGATCGAGGTCCGTGACCACGGTCTCCGCATTCACCGGCCGCTCGCTGAGGATGCGAAGGCCGGTCTTTCCCTCGAGCGCAGCGGCGGGCTGTCGCCGCTCCCGGCCTCCCGCCTCGACCAGACTCCCCACCGCAGCCAGCCCCGCGCCGGCGGCAGGCGCCGACGACAGAAACCGCCGCCTCGACATCGGACCGGGCTTCGACATGGGGACCAATCGTACCCGCGACCGGCGCGTTCGGGAAGGGCGCCGGGCGCGTCTGGATCGAGCGCGCTCCGGAAGACCGCTCGCGCGGCCCGGTCTCGAAGCGCTCCGTTTCCCCGAGGCTCCAGCCGGAGGCGCGCGTCTGCTTCCGCAAGTTCCTGGCTCCCCGAGAAAAACACCGGTATAGTTCACATGTCGCTTGAGCTGTGTCAGGTCGGATCGGCTTCTCGCCATCGGCCGACAGGCGCGGTGTCTTCGTTCGGCCTCCCGTCGCCGACCACTCCCTGGTTGTCAGGCGGAACGGTCGGGAGTCCGTGGCGTGTGCGAAGATCGCGGCCCCATACAGCGCTTCGCGGCTTCCTCTACTCTCCCCTCCCCGTTTGTTCCCCATGCGCCAAGACTCGCCACCAGACGCTCCTGGCGCCGGACGGGGCGACGAGCCGCCAGCCCGCGTCTTCCTCGACAACGCCCGCTTCGAATTCCGGCGGCTGCGCCGGCTCGCCGAGAACGCGATCTCGCAGGTGCCCACCGACGAGGCCCTCCACGAGCGGCCGACGCCTGACGGCAACTCGATCGCCATCCTCGTGCGACACCTCGCGGGCAACCTCCGGTCGAGGTGGAAGAACTTCCTGACCACCGACGGAGAAAAGCCGGATCGGGATCGGGAGAGTGAATTCGAGCCGCGCGCGGACCTGGACCGGGCCCGGCTGCTGGCGGAGTGGGATCAGGCCTTCGCCGTGATGGAAGGCGCCCTGGCGGGTCTCGGCGAGGAACACCTGGGACGCACGGTCCGGATCCGCGGCGAGGCGTTCCGCATCCAGGAGGCGATCACCCGGCAGGTCGTCCACCTCGCCTATCACACCGGCCAGATCGTGCTTCTGGCGCGACGCGCCGCCCCGCGGTGGCGTTCCCTTTCGATTCCCCGCGGCGGCGCGCCCTGGAAGGCGGCGCGCTACCGGAGCCGTTGATGCCCCGCCGTTTCCGGTTCGCGCCGTGGCGCGGCTCGCTTCTCGCGGCCGGCGTCGTCACGCTGCTCGGCGGCTGCTCCGTCGTGCGGGCGCCCGCGGTCAGCGAGGTCGACGAGGTCGGGACCGCGTCCTGGTACGGCATCGCGGAACGCGGTCGACCCACGGCGAGCGGGGAACCGATGGATCCGGGACAGATGACGGCCGCACATCCGTCCCTGCCCTTCGGCACGAAGGTCCGCGTCACCGATCTCACCACCGGCAAGGCGATCGAGGTCCGGATCAACGACCGGGGGCCCTTCGTGGACCACCGGATCATCGACCTTTCGCACGAGGCGGCTCGCCGGCTCGGCATGCTCGAACGGGGCGTGGCCCCGGTGCAGGTCCGGGTGGTGTCGCCGGCGCCGCCCACGGTGTACACGGTGCAGGTAGGGGCGTTCCGGTCCCGGCAGACCGCGACCGACATCAGCCAGCAGCTTCGGGAGCGCGGCTACGGCCGTTCCGAAGTCGTCGCGGGCGACGGAGTCCACCGGGTCCGCATCGGGCGGTTCTCCCGACGCTCCGAGGCCCGGGCGCTCGCCTCCGGCATCCGGGGCGGCGGCTACGAGGCCATCGTGGTCCGGCTGGAATCCTGACCCTCCGGACCCGGCGCGATCAGCACTTCGATCTCCTGATCCACCGGCGGGAATCCGCTTCCCGCCGCTCGCCGGACGGTCTCTCCCTCCTCGGGAGCGGCGGTGTCGATCCGGACGCGAACGAGACAGCGGATTCGGGCCTCGCGACCGAAGGAGCGGAACGAAAACGGCGCGTCCGCCGGAACCGGAAGCGCAACTTCGGACTCGGCCCGATCGTCCCGATCGAGGCGATCTCCAAGGGACAGCGCGCGCTCGACGCGGCACAGCCGTCGTGTCTCCCCCCCGGTCGCGCGGCTTTCGAGGACGAGCCGCGCGGTGGCGCGCCGGATCTCGATCGGGCGGCGCGCCCGCACCCGGACCACGGCGCGGACCCGGCCGCCCGGCGCGGCCGCCTCGACCAGCCCCAGATCGCACTCCGCGAACGGCTGGCGCGACCACGCCCACAGGCCGCTGCCGAGGGAGCGCAGCAGGAGCGCAGCCACGACCAGACCCCCGAGCATCCAGGGCAGCGACCACCCGTAGAAGCGGGCCAGATGAAGATAGAAGAGCGCCCCCAGCACCGCTCCGCCGGCGGAAATCAGCGCCCGGCGGCGGAAGGGCGCCACGAGGGACGTCCAGACGAGCAACGATGCCACCCGACTCAGCCGATCCGCCGCCGCGACTTCTGGTCGTCGGCCATGTCACGGAAGACGTGGATCCCCGGTCCGGAAAGGGGCGGCTCGGCGGCGCCGCCGCCTACGCCAGCCTGCTCGCCCATCGGTTCGGCGTCCCCACGACCCTGCTGACCTCGGTGGATCGCGGCTTTCCGTGGTTCGAGTCGCTCGCCGGAATCGAGATCCGGCGCATTCCCTCGCGCGACCGGACCCGGTTCGTCAACACCTACGGCGCCGACGGTTCGCGGGCGCAGCGGGTCCGCAGCCGGGCCGAGCCGATTCCGGACCGCGAGATTCACCGCGAGGTCGCCGGACTGCCTCCCGGCTCGGCGGTCCTGTGGGCCCCCGTGGTGGATGAAATCGCCCCGGGCGGCGCCCCGCTTCCCCGCCCCGCCGAGGACCGCGAAGCGGGACGACCCGGCTTCGCCGGAGCAGCCCTCCAGGGCTTCCTGCGCCGGATCGACGGGGCGGGGCGAGTCCACCGGCGCCCGCTCCCGCCCGGACTCGCGACGCGCCTGGCCTCCGTGGACCTGGCGTGCCTGTCGGAACAGGATGCGGCCTCGCCCGGCGACATCGAGGCGTTGCGAACCCCCTGGGTCGCGGTCACTCGCGGTCGCCGGGGGGCCTGGCTCTTCGGGCCGGACCGTTCGGCGGAGCCCATTCCGCCGGCCCCGGCCCGGGAGCTCGACCCGACGGGCGCCGGCGATGTCTTCGCCGCGGCGCTGGCCATCGCGCGCTGGCGCGGACGACCGCTCCCCGAAGCGGGACGACTGGCGGCCGCGGCGGCGGCCCTCACCGTGGAAGCGCCCGGCGCGACCGGAGTGCCCTCGCTGCGCCGCGCCGAGAGGAGGGCAACCCGCAAGGCGTGATCTCCAGGCGCCCGTCGGCTGCCGCTCCGGGAGCGTCCTATCGGACGAGATGGGGAATCGTCGCCGGACTCACCCGGGCGCCGGTGACGCGCCACGCCCAGATGCCCTGTCGTTCGAACAGGATGTCGGCCCAGACCGATTCCTCCGCGGCCGTCTCCGCATCGTCGCGCGGCCGGGTCGCGAGCCGGACGCTGAAGTCGCTCCACCCGTCGTACTCGGCGCGGACCGAGACCCGCGCCCCATCCTCCCGCGGCCCGGCCAGATCGAGGAAGGATCCCCAGCCTTCGTCGGCCGGCCGGTCGCCGAGCGCCTGATCCACGCCCTCGGGCGTGGCGTAACGGTCGATTAGCGCCTCCCCCATCGCGACAGCGAGCTGACTCGAGAGAGTGGCGCGCACATCCTCCGGTTCCGCCGGAGCCGGCGCCGTTTCCTCCTCGGCTCCGGCCTCCCGCTCGCGCGCGCGCTGCGAGGCTCCCACGGTCCGGCGCAGCTCCGCCTTCAGGTTCTCGCGGACGGCGGCGAAGTCCACGAACTCGCTGAGCGTCTGCGTGTCCCCCTCGGCGACCGCTTCGCGGATGCGCCACGCGGCGAAATAGGGCCCGAGGTAGATGCTGGCGCCGAGCAGGAGGAACACGGCCCATCCGGCAAGGAGCTGCAGGCGCCGGCGGCGACTCACGATCCACAATACTAACCGCCTGCGGACGATGCCGGTCGCAGCCGCGACCCGACCGCCCGCCGGACCCGACCCACCCCATCCCCCCATCGCGCCCATGGCCCGCCTCGTCGAACCCCCCGTGGAACCGGCGGAGGCGACGCTGCATTTCCGGCTCGGCGGACGGCGCTTCGGCGGGCTCGGCGACGACCACCTCGCCGCCGTCCTGACCGCGGAGGAGCGCGCCGCGTTCGAGCGCGACGGCTTTCTGACGATTCCCGGCGCCCTGGATTCCCGGGACGTGGAGCGGCTCACCGAGGCCGCCGACCGGCTGGTGGCGGACGAGCGCGCCCGGCACGGGTTGCGTCCCGCCGACATGGTGTCCCGCTTCTCGGTCATCCGGTTCGATCCCGCATTCGTGGAACTCGTGGACTGGGCCCGCACCTTCCCCAAGGTCTGGGACATCCTCGGCTGGAACATCCAGCTCTACATCTCCCATCTCGTGGAGTACCCGCCCGAGACCTGGGGCGGGGCGCAGTGCCGGAGACCGGTCTGGCACCAGGACAGCGGCCGCCCGGTGCTCGAACTCGAGCGCCCGGCGCCGCGGCTGTCGGTGAAGGTGGCCTACTGGCTGACGGACACCCGGATCCCCGATGCGGGGGCGATGGAGGCCGTCCCCGGGAGCCACCACCTCGACGCGCCCCCCGCCGAGGCGAACGATCCGGGCTGGGACGGGGTGACCCGGCTCTGCGCCGCCCCCGGCGACGCCACGATCTTCGACCGGCGGCTGTGGCACCGCCACGGACGGAACCTCTCCGACACGGTGCGCAAGGCGCTGTTCTTCGGCTACAGCTTCCGGTGGCTGCGGCCCCTCGACTACACCCACGCTCCACCCCGGCTCCTCGCGCGCTGCGACCCGGTTCTCCGCCAGCTCCTCGGCGATGGACGGACCGAGGTCGGCTGGTATCAGCCCCAGCCCGCCGACGTGCCGCTGCGGGAGTGGCTCGTGGAGCACCGCGGCGAGGCGGCGCTGTGGAAGCCCCCGTCCACCCAGCCGCTCCAGTGATCCGGCCGACGCCCGGAATCCGACGGGGGCTCGCGCGGACCGCGATGGCCCTCGCCCTCTGCGGCGGGGCCGCCGTGGCCGCGCAGAACCCCGGCGCTTCGCTCGAAGGACTGCGCGAGCGCGCCCGCGCGATCCTGCAGCGGATCCACGATCGGGAGCTCTCGGCTGACGACGCCCGACCGCTGGTCGAGCGGCTCCGCCTGGACCTGGTCGCGCTCGGCGAGGCCCAGGGATGGGAGCCCACCGCGCGGCGGCTCGAACTCACGATCAGCAATCCCGGCGAGATCGGCCCGGAACTCGCGGAAGCCTGTCCGCTGTTCTTCGAGGAGGAACTGGTCCAGTTCTGTCCGCTGGATCCGGGCCGCTCCGAGATCTGGGGGGATCAGATCATCGTCTGCGGGTTCATCTGCGCGCCCGGGCGCCCACCGGAGAGCGATCGCGAGTGACCCGGTCGCGACGTCCGCTGCGTCCTCTCTACCGGCCGGACGACCCGCCCCGCGCGGAACGGGACATCGGACGCCCCGGAGAGTTCCCCTTCACCCGGGGCGTACGCCGCGGCGGGTATCGCGAGCGGCTGTGGACGATGCGGCAGTATGCCGGCTACGCCGGGGCGGCCGCCTCGAATCGGCGCTACCGGGCGCTGCTGGAGCAGGGACAGACGGGCCTCTCGGTCGCCTTCGACCTCCCCACCCAGATCGGCTACGACTCGGATCATCCGTTCGCCGCCGGGGAAGTGGGCCGCGTGGGCGTCGCGATCGACTCCCTGGACGACATGGAGACGCTGTTCTCCGGCATCCCGCTGGACCGGGTGTCCACCTCGATGACGATCAACGCGACCGCCGCGATCCTGGTCGCGCTCTACGCCGCCGTCGCCCGTCGGCAGGGGACGCCGCCGGAGCGGATCGCCGGGACGGTGCAGAACGACATCCTGAAGGAGTACGCGGCTCGCGGAACCTGGATCTTCCCGCCGGGCCCCTCGATGCGGCTGGCCGGAGACGTGATCGAGTGGTGCCGCCGGGAACTGCCGCGATTCAATCCGGTGAGCGTGAGCGGCTACCACATGCGCGAGGCGGGCTGCACCGCGGCGCAGGAAGTCGGGTTCACGCTCGCCGCCGGCCTCGCCTACGTCGGCGAGGCGGTGGCGCGGGGACTCGATGTGGACCACGTGGCGCCGCGGGTGTCCTTCTTCTTCAACGCCCACCGGGACTTCCTCGAGGAGATCGCCAAGTTTCGCGCTGCCCGGCGCCTGTGGGCCCGGCTCCTTCGGGAGCGCTTCGGCTCCGCCAGCCCCCGGGCGCAGATGCTCCGATTCCACGCCCAGACCGCGGGCTCCACGCTGACCGCGGCCGAGCCCGAGGTGAACGTCGTGCGCACCACCCTCGAAGCGCTGGCCGCCGTCCTCGGCGGAACCCAGTCGCTCCACACGAACGCCCTCGACGAGGCCCTGGGCCTCCCGACCTCCGACACGGCCCGCCTCGCCCTCCGGACGCAGCAGGTCATCGCGTTCGAGAGCGGCGTGGCGGCGACCACGGATCCCCTCGGGGGCTCGTGGGCCGTCGAGGCGCTCACCGACGAGCTGGAGGCGGAGGCGGAAGCGTGGATCACCCAGGTGGACCGGCTGGGCGGGGCCGCCGCCGCGGTGGAGTCCGGTTTCGTCCAGGCCCGGATCCAGGAAGCCGCCTACGCCTACCAGCAGGATCGGGATGCCGGGCGCGAGGTCGTCGTCGGCGTCAACCGGTTCGCCCGGGAGGGGGCGGGAACGCCGGTCGAACCCTTCGCCATCGACCCGGCGGAGGAGGCTGCCCAGGTGGAGGCGGTGCGGCGCGCGCGGGCGAGCCGCGACGGCGTGGCGGCCGAGGCCGCCGTCGTCGAAGTGCGCCGGGTCGCAGCGGCCGGCGGCAACCTGATGCCGCCGATCCTGGAAGCGGTGGAGCGACGAGCCACCGTCGGCGAGATCAGCGACGGGCTCCGAGCCGTCTTCGGCGAACATCGGGACGGCTGAGGCGCAGCCCGGTCCGTGCCCGACGCGGCCGCCGTGCTCGACGCCCGCGACTACGCCACGTTCCGGGAACGGCTGGCGGGGAGCGACTGCCGCCAGTGCGCGCTCGCCCGCGAACGAACCCGAATCGTGGTGGACCGCGGCAACCCCGAAGCCCCCGTCATCGCGGTGGGCGAGGCGCCGGGCGCCGCGGAGGACGCATCGGGTCGGGCGTTCTGCGGACGCTCCGGCCGACTCCTGGACGGCCTGTGCGAGGCGGCCGGGATCCGCTCCGACCGGGATCTGCTCATCGTCAACGTGGTGAAATGCCGGCCCCCCGCGAACCGGACGCCGCGGGGCCCGGAGGTCGCCGCCTGCCGCCCGTTTCTCGAGCGGCAACTGGCTCTCGCGCCCGCCCGGATCATCGCGCTCCTCGGAGCGACGGCGCTGCGCCGCTTCGCTCCGGAACGGGCGAAGGGCCCGCTCGGAGCGCAGGTCGGGCGGTTCTTCCGGCTCGCACCGTGGCCGGCCTACCGCTTCATCGCCCTCTACCACCCCGCCGCGATCCTCTACAACCGGTCGCTCGAGCCGCGCGCCCGGCGCCACTTCGAAGTCCTGGCGCGGGCCGTCCGAGCCGGGCGCTGACGGGTCGGGACGGTTCTACTCGTCCCAGAGCGAACGCGGCCCGGCGAGTTCCCGAACGACCTCCCAGCTCCAGCTCCGGCGGGTCTCCGGGGGAAGATCCCCGGTCGCGTCGTGGAAGCGACGGAGAAAGGCCTCGGTGGCGCGATTCACGTACCCGCCACCCCTCACATCGCCGAACCGGTCGCGGTAGCCGTCGCAGATCCGCCGGAACAGCGCGTCCCGGTGATCCTTCGCCACGACGCTCGCAGCCGCCACCGCGACGTGACGCGCTTCGGCCCGGTCCACCGCCTCGAAGTTCGGATGACGGGCGGCGAGCGCCTCGAACAGTCGGCGTCCATCCGCCACGACCCGGTGCACCGGTCCGACCTGGTGAAGGATCGCCTCGGCGGCGTTTCGTTCGAGCTGGTTCAGGCCACCGGACTCGACGAATCGGTCCACTTCGGCGGCGTCGAAGACTTCAACCGCCACGAACTCCGCGAGACGGCGCACATGAGCGGCGAGGGCGCGACGCCGGGTGCGCGCCGCCTCCCCGGAGCCCACCCGCTTCGAATCGCGCACGCCGAGCCGGGTCAGCGCCCCGGCCTTGCGGGGATCCAGGACGACGCCCGCGACGACGAGCGGACCGAGCGCGGCGCCTCGTCCGGCTTCGTCGATCCCGAGAACTCCCCGGCTCGGGATGACGCCCCCGGCGCGCTTCGACGGGTCGGTTGCCAAGGATCGCTTGCCCGGTCGGTCAGCGGAGCAGCCCGCGGCCGCGAAATCGGGGCCGGCGAAACGAATAGAGTTTCCGGGGCCACGGGCGGGGAGCGATCCGGATGAAGAAGGGCGAGGGGCGATACAACATCGTCGTCATCGGCGCGGGGACCGCGGGCCTCGTGACTGCGGCGGGCACGGCGGGTCTCGGGGGACGGGTCGCACTGGTGGAGTCCCGCCTCATGGGGGGCGATTGTCTCAACTACGGCTGTGTTCCCTCGAAGGCGCTGATCGCCGCGGCGAAGGCGGCCAAGGCTGTCCGCCGCGCTCCCCGCTTCGGGATCGAGGTCGAAGAGCCCCGGATCGACTTCGACCGGGTGTTCGAATACATGCGGAGCCGTCGCGCCGCGATCGCGCCGAACGACTCGGTCGAGCGGTTCACCGGGCTCGGCGTGGACGTCTTCGAGGCTCGCGCCCGATTCGTCAGCTCGCGCGAAGTCGAACTCGACGACGGGACCCGCCTTCGGGGCGCGAACTTCGCGATCGCGACCGGAACCCGTCCCTGGATCCCCCCCATTCCCGGCCTCGACGAGATCCCCTTCCTCACGAACGAGACGTTCTTCGACGGGCAGGAGACCGCCCCGAAGTCCCTCCTGGTCCTCGGCGGCGGCCCCATCGGCTGCGAGATGGGCCAGGTCATGGCCCGGATCGGCGTCGAGGTGACCATCGTGACCGATGTCGAGCACCTGCTCTCGCGGGACGATCCCGAGGCTTCCGAAGTCCTCCACCGGACCTTCCGCGACGAAGGCATCGAGATCGTGAACCGGGCCCGGGTGCGCTCCTTCTCCGCGGACCCGGGCGGCGGCCTCCGCGCCGATGTGGAAACGCCGGCGGGCCGGCGGACGGTCACCGCCGAGCGGCTCCTCGTCGCCACCGGGCGCTCGCCGAACGTGAACGACCTCGGCCTCGACGCCGCCGGAGTCCGCCATGACGCCCGCCGCGGCATCCCGGTGGACGCCTCCCTGCGCACGAACGTGCCGGGCATCTACGCGCTCGGGGATGTGGCGGGGCCCTACCGATTCACTCACACCGCCGACTACCAGGCCCGCATCGTGGTCCGCAACGTCCTCCTCCCCTGGCCGGTCCCGCGAGCGAAGGCCGATTACCGCCATGTCCCGTGGGTCACCTACGTGGACCCGGAGATCGCCCACTTCGGGCTGCGGGAAGCGGATGCCGAAGAGAACGGAACGGCGATCGCGGTGCACCGCTTTCCGAACGACGACCTCGACCGGGCGATCACCGAGTCGTCCGAGCGGGGCTTCGTGAAGGTCGTCACGGCGGCGGGGAAGGACCGGATCCTTGGCGCGACCGTCGTCGGCGCCCGCGCCGGAGAAATCCTGCATGAGCTGCTGGTCGCGGCGAAACACGGAGTCGGGCTCTCGGGCATCTCCGGAACGATCCACGCCTACCCGACCTGGGCGCAGGCGGCGCAGCGGGTCGGAGACGCCTACCAGCGCACCCGGCTCACGCCCCGCGCGAAGGCCATCTTCACCTGGCTCTACCGGAGGCGACGTTGAAGAAGTTCCTGATCGCGGGCGCCGTGCTCGCGCTGATCGTGGCCCTGCTGATCGTCCTCCCGGTGGGCGCCTGGCTCGAGGCGGCGGGCCGCGCCGCCGCCGCACTCGGCCCCGCGGGGCTCGCCGCCTTCGCCGGAATCTACGCCGTGGCCACCGTGTTCGCGGTCCCCGGCTCGGCGCTGACTCTCCTCGCCGGGCTGGTGTTCGGACCGGTCCAGGGCACCGCGGCGGTCTGGGTGGGTGCGACCGCCGGGCTGACCCTCGCGTTTCTCGCGGCCCGGCGCCTCGGTCGGGAACGGGTCCGCCGGTTCGTCGCCGGCAAGCCCGGTTTCGCCGCGGTGGACCGCGCGGTGTCGGCGAAGGGCGGCATGATCGTGTTCCTCACCCGCCTCACGCCGGTGTTCCCGTTCACCTTCCTGAACTACGCCTACGGCCTCACCGGCGTCCGCTTCGGACCCTACGTGCTGGCTTCGGCGACCGGCATCCTCCCGGGAACCTGCCTCTACATCTACCTGGGCTGGCTCGGCGGCAACGTGGCCCGGACGGCATCCGGGACCGAGGACGCGCTGCAACTGGCGCTTCAGATCGTCGGCCTCGGAGCGTTCGTGCTGGTCACGGTGCTGATCACCCGGATCGCGCGCCGCGCCCTCCGGGACGCCGGGGTGGACTCCGCCACATCCGCATCCTCGGACTGAGCCGGAGGCTGGAGGCTGGAGGCTGGTGAAACGGAAGCAGCGTCTTCTCCTCGGAGTCACCGCGCTCCTGCTCCTCAACGCCGGCCTCCTCCTCGCGGACCGGGGAGCGGACTTCTTCCACGCGGCGCAGATCCTCCTCCATCCCGTCCTCGGGATCGCGGCCGTCAAGCTCGCGCTCTGGAGCTGGAAGGGAATCCGCGCCGCGCTGCGGAAGGATCCGCTGCGGCGGCTCTTCCTGCTCGCCGGCTCGCTCACCGCGGTGACCGGCGCGTTGCTCGCCGTCGTGGGCGGCGCGGCCTCCAGCCGGCCGCTCCTCGTGGCCCACCTGGCGGCGGCAGCGGGCCTCCTGCTCCTGCTGGCCCGCCGACGGCTCCTCCTCGCGCCGCTCCTGGTCGCCATCGCCCTCCCGATCGGCGGCGGGTTGCGGCGGGCGCTCCCCGAAACCGGACCGGTGCTGAACGCCGGGCTCCCACCGGCCACGATGGCCGGAGAGGCGATGGGCGGCGCGGAGGGACCGTTCTTCCCTTCGGCGGCCGAGACCGCGCACGGAGGACGGATCCCCGAGGAGTTCTTCCTCGGGAGCGAGGCCTGCGGGCGCTGCCACGGCGACATCACCCGCGAGTGGAGCGAGTCGGCGCATCGGTTCGCCTCCTTCGACAACCCGTGGTACCGCCGCTCGATCGAGTACATGCAGGAGGTCGTGGGAGTCCAGCCGTCGAAGTGGTGCGCGGGATGCCATGACCACGCGCTCCTGTTCAGCGGCGCCATGGATCGGCCCCTCGCCGAGATCGTGGATCGGCCGGCCGCGAGCGCCGGCCTCGGCTGCGTCTCCTGCCACGCGGTGAGCCGGATCAAGGACACCGCCGGCAACGCCGGCTTCGTGATCGAGTACCCGGATCTCCACGACCTCGCAGCTTCGGAGGACCCGCTGCTCCGGACCCTCCACGACCTCGTCCTCCACCTCGATCCCGAACCGCATCGGACCGCGTTCCTGAAGCCGCTCCACACCGGGGACAGCTCGGCGTTCTGCTCCTCCTGCCACAAGGTCCATCTCGACGAGCCGGTGAACCACTACCGCTGGCTGCGCGGATTCAACAGCTACGACAACTGGCAGGCGAGCGGCGTCTCCGGCGAGGGCGCCCGCTCGTTCTACTACCCCGACCGTCCCGAGACCTGCGCCGGGTGTCACATGCCGGAGGTTCCCGGGGAGGACCCGGCGGCGCCCGACGGCCTGATCCGCTCGCACCGGTTCGCCGCCGCCAACACCGCGCTTCCCACCCATTTCGGGCTCGACGACCAGCTCGACGCCGTTCGGGATTTCCTGCGCGCCGGGCAGGTCACGGTGGACATCTTCGCGCTGGTGCGCGACGAAGGCCACGGCCCGCCCCCGGCCGACCCCGGCGCCGATCCGCGGGGGACGGATCCCCTCGCGCTGGCTTCCACCTTCGCCGTGGGGGAGGAGGCGCTCGCCGCCCCGGCGCGCTATCCGGCGGCGGGACCGGTCGGCGAGGTGACCGCTCCCCTCGACGAGGCGCGCCCGGCGCTGATCCCCGGGGAGTCGGTCCGGGTGGATGTCGTCGTGCGGACCCGCGGCGTGGGACATTTCTTCCCGAGCGGGACCGTGGACGCCCAGGAGGCGTGGGTGGAGTTTCGGGCCGAGGACGGCCGCGGCGTCCCGTTCTACTGGAGCGGGTTCACCGGCCACCCGGACGAGCCGCCGATGAGCGCCGGCGACGCCCCGGTGGACCCTTCGGCGCACTTCTTCCGGTCCCTTCTCCTCGACGGTCGCGGCAACCCGATCGACAAGCGAAACGCCTGGGCGGCGCGCAGCGCGCTCTACATCTCCCAGATCCCCCCCGGCGCCGCCCACGCGGTGCGCTACCGGGTCCGAATCCCCGAGGACATCGAGGGGCCGGTCCGATTGACCGCGCGGCTGAACTACCGCAAGTTCCAGTGGGCGCACACGCAGTGGGTCTTCCGCGGCTCGCTCCGCGACGACGGCGAGGTGACGCCCCACTTCGACGATCGGACCGTCGAGCTGGATCCGGACCGCGCCGCGCCGGTGGTCCCGGTGGTCGAGATGGCCTCAGCCGAGGTGGATCTGCCGGTGGCGGGATCCGCCTCGAGCCCGGCCCCCGAAGCCGCCGAGCCGGGCCTCGAACGGGCGCTCCGCTTCAACGACTACGGGATCGCCCTGCTCCTCGCCGGGGACCTGCGCGGCGCCGAGGCGGCGTTTCGTCGCGTGGAGGAACTCGCCCCCACCTACCCCGACGCGGGAGTCAACCTGGCTCGCGTTCACATCCAGGAAGGCGACCCGGAGCAGGCTCTCGCCGCCCTGGAGCGAGCCCTCGCACTCGCTCCCCGGCTCCCGCGGGCGCTCTTCTTCCGGGCGATGGCGAGGAAGGCTCTCGGGGAGTACGACGACGCCCTCGCGGATCTCCGCACCGTGCTCGAAGCGCACCCGCGGGACCGCGTCGTGAACAACCAGGTCGGACGGCTCCTCTTCCTGAAGCGCGACTACGCAGCCGCCGTCGAAACGCTCGAGCGAACGCTTCGCATCGACCCGGAGGATCTCGAAGCCCACTACAACCTGATGCTCTCCTACCAGGGCCTGCGGGATCCGGAGCGCGCCGCCGCGCACCGCGCGCTCTACCTCCGCTTCAAGGCGGACGAGTCGGCGCAGTTCCTCACCGGCGAGTACCGCCGCACGCACCCCGAAGACAACAACCAGAGCCTGCCGATCCACGAACACACCGGCGACTTCCCCCGCGAACCGACTCCCCCGAACGGATGACGAAGCAACATCGCCGGCCCCCTCCCCTGCTGTTCGCCTACCTGGGCCGCCGAAACACCCGATTCCTGCGGAACCACGCCGGCGTCGTTCCCCTGAGCAACTTCTCCTGTGTGTATCCGAAGTCGGACAGCGCCGAGTTCCTCGAGGCCTTCACGGCGAGCCTTCACCACCCCGACACGCTGGCGGGACTCCCCTTCGTCGGCAAGTCGTACGGCTCTGGAGCAGTGAAGGTGGAACCGCGGGCGCTGGAGCGGCTCACCATCCCCGCGCATGTAACCCGCGAGGTCGGGCTTCGAGTCCAGGCGCAGGCGCTCCTGCTCCCCCGCGACCGGACGCACTGACAGGCGAGACGCCCGCCGGCGCCGAGGGTGTTCAGCCCGGAAGCAGCCTCCGGACAGAGTCAGCGCTTCCCGCGCGTGAGCCGCAGCACTTCGTCTGTGGCGGGGCCCGGGCCGGCCACGCCACTCACCTGTCTCAGGCGCTCTTCGATGAGCTCCCGCTTCCTGACGCCCGGTCGAATCACTGCGGCCCCCTCCACTTCGTCAAAGCGAACTTCCGTGCCCGGCAGAAGCCCCAGGCGTCGCCGGAGTCGCACCGGGATCGTCACCTGTCCCTTGGCGGTGATTCGCATTCCCGGGAGTATTCCACGGAAGAATCCTGCGAACAGCATTCCTGCGAAGCCTCACGGCGGATCCCTGGATCGGCTCGCCTGGCGGAGCGGGCGGGGCGCCCCTGTCCTTCGACTCGTTTGCCCCGGGGGGGCAGTAGAGTCTCGGAGCCTCGCGGGCTGACGGGCGCGAGGCTGCCCGATCCCCCTGGAGCCCACCTTGTCCGATCCGCGCGTTCTCTCCCTGATCGCGAGCGCCACCGAGATCGTGTGCGCCCTCGGTTACCGGGACCGACTGGTGGGGCGCTCCCACGAGTGCGATTTCCCCGCGGATGTCGGCGACCTGCCGGTGGCGACCGCGCCTCGGATCGACGTGGATGTCCCGAGCGGCGAGATCGATGCCCAGGTCAAGGCCGCCGTGCTGGGAGCCGACCCGCTCGACGCGCTGGGGGTTTACGAGGTGCGGCTCGAGGTGCTCGAGAGTCTTCAGCCGACCCACGTGATCACGCAGACGCAGTGCGAAGTCTGCGCCGTCAGCCTGCGCGATGTGGAGTCCGCGCTCCGGCAACTCCCGGGGATTGCTCCGGAGCTCGTGCCGCTCGCGCCGAACTCGTTGGACGACGTGCTCCACGACGTGGCCCGAGTCGCTCGGGCGATCGGTTCCGAGGCCGACGGCGACCGTCTCGTCGGGCATCTCCGGGGGCGGATGGGCGCCGTCGCAAGGGCGGCTCGCCGACTCGACCGGCGGCCGGGAGTCGCGCTGATCGAGTGGGTGGATCCGCTCATGGCGGGCGGCAACTGGATGCCCGAGCTCGTCGAGATGGCCGGGGGCGAGAACCTCTTCGGCGCCGCCGGACGGCACTCGCCGTGGATGGAATGGGAGCAGGTTCGGGACGCCGACCCGAACATCATCGTCATCGCACCGTGCGGGTTCCCCATCGAGCGCACCCTGGAGGATCTCCCGATCCTCGAGTCGCAGCCGGGCTGGCGCAGCCTGCGCGCGGTCCGGCGAGGCCGCGTGTTCGTGGCGGACGGCAACTGGTACTTCAACCGGCCGGGCCCCCGGCTCGCGGAAACGCTCGAGATCCTCGCCGAGATGATCCACCCCGACGAATTCGATTTCGGACACCGCGGCCGAGGCTGGCGGCCGGTGGCAACGGAGTCGGTCGGGGTCTCTCCACGATGAAGCGAATGGCGTCCCCCCGGCTCCCTCGATTCGCGGCCGCCGCTCTCGTCTTCCTCCTGGCCGGGGCAGCCGAAGCCGCGGAAGTCCGGTTCGTCGAGATCACCGAGGAAGCCGGGATCGCCTTCGTCCACGAGAACGGCGCCTTCGGAAAGAAGTACCTGCCGGAGACGATGGGCAGCGGAGTCGTCTTCTTCGACGCCGATGGGGATGGCGACGAGGATCTCCTCTTCGTGAACAGCCGACGCTGGCCGGAGCGCCGTGCTGACGGGTCCGAACCCACCGCCGCCCTCTACATCAACCGTGGCGACGGCACCTTCGAGGACCGGACCGCCGCCGCCGGACTCGATTTTCCCCTCTACGGCATCGGGGCCGCCGCGGGGGACTACGACGCCGACGGCGACCCCGACCTCTACCTCGCCGCGCTCGGCCCGAACCGCCTCCTCGAAAACCGCGGCGGCGTCTTTTCGGAAGCGCCGGCGGCGGAAGCCGTCGCGCATCCCGGTTTCTCGAGCGGCGCCACCTGGTTCGACGCCGACGGCGACTCGGATCTCGACCTGTTCGTCCTGAACTACGTCGAGTGGTCGGTCGAGACCGACATCTTCTGCGCCCTCGACGGCTCGAACAAGAGCTACTGCACCCCCGAGTCCTATCGCGGCGCGAGCGCCGCCCTCTATCGGAACGATGGCCACGGGGGCTTCAGCGACGTCACCGCCGAAGCCGGGCTCCTCGACCCGACGGCCAAGGGCCTGGGCGTCGCCGTCTTCGACCACGATGCGGACGGGCGCCTCGACCTCGCCGTGGCCAACGACACCCAGCCGAACGCGCTCTACCGGAATCTCGGCGGCGGGGTGTTCGAGGATGTGGGCGTCCTCGCCGGGATCGCATTCGCCGAAAACGGCGCCGCCCGCGGCGCGATGGGCATCGACGCCTCCGACTACGACGGGGACGGATTCCCCGACCTGGTGATCGGCAACTTCTCGAACGAGATGGTCTCCCTCTACCGGAACGAGGGCGTCGGGTTCTTCATCGACCAGGCGCCGGTCGCCGGGATCGGCCGCGAGAGCCTGCTCACACTCGCCTTCGGCGCGTTCTTCTTCGACTACGACCTCGATGGACGCCAGGACATCTTCATCGCCAACGGGCATGTGGAAAACGACATCGCCGCGGTCCAGCAGCGGGTCACCTACCGGCAGAGTCCGCACCTGTTCCGGAACCTGGGAAACGGGAGGTTCGCGGACGCCACCCCCGAATCGCCCGACCTCGCCCGTCCGATGGTCGCTCGCGGCGCCGCCTTCGCGGACATCGACGGCGACGGCGACCTCGACCTCGCGGTGAGCGAGAACGGCGGACCCGGGCGCCTGTTCCGGAACGAGGGAGGCAGCGCGAACGACTGGATCGGGTTCCGGCTCCGGGGTTCCGATTCGAACCCGGACGCGATCGGTGCGAAGATCACCCTGATGATCGAGACCGCCGGCGGCTCCCGCGCCGAGACCCGGTTCGTCAAGAGCGCGACCGGGTACGCCAGTCAGAACCAGCTCGAGGTCGTCTTCGGCCTCGGCCCGGCGGGGCGGCCCGCCGAAGCCGTGATCGCCTGGCCCTCCGGGGCGACGAGCCGGATCGAGGCTCCGACCGCCCGCCAGGTCCATCGAATCGAGGAGGCGCCCCGATGAGGCTGCCGCTCGCCTGCGCCGGAACCGCCGCGGTCGCGGCGCTCGCCCTCTTCGCCCTCGGGGCCGGCCAGCCCCCAGCAATGCAGCCGGAGCCTGCGCCCGTCCCGCTCGCCGAGCAGCCGGCGATGATGGTGGGAAACGCCGAATGCGTCGTCTGCCACGAGGCGGCCCACGACGCCTGGACCGCATCGCGGCACTCCAAGATGGTCCAGCCGGCCACGGCGCAGGGGGTGCGCGGCGACTTCAGCGCCGGATCGCTGCGGCTGCGCGGCCTGCCGTACGCCGTGCGCCGAAGCGGCTCGCGCTACTTCATCACCGAGTCGTTCTTCACCGGCGAGCCGATCGAACACCGGGTGGACTACACCCTCGGCAACCGCCGCATCCAGCACTATCTGACCACGCTCGAGGACGGCCGGGTCATCGTTCTGCCGCCGACATGGGACGTGCTTCGCCGCGAGTGGTTCCACAACCTGGAGATCGCCGCCCCGGACCAGCGCGAGGGAATCATCCCGGTGCAGCTCTGGAACAAGAACTGTTTCGGCTGCCACGTGAGCGATCAGGTCAAGGGCTACCGGCCGGGCGAGGAGCGCTACGACACGAGCTGGCTGGACTTCGGCACGACATGCGAACGCTGCCACGGACCCGGCAGCCGCCATGTGGACAAGTACCAGAACCTGGACCGGTACGGGGAGGATCCGGACATCCACATCGTCCAGCAGACCCGCCTCGACCACGAAACGAACTCGATGGTCTGCGCTCAGTGCCACTCGTTCCGCGACCAGATGGCGTTCGGCTTCTCCGCCGGAGACAGCTACTTCGACTACTTCTTCCCGCTTCTCGAATACACCCAGGAGCCCTCGGAAGATCCGACCTGGTATCCGGACGGGAAGACAAGGCGCTTTTCCACGAACACGCTCGGCATCTGGCAGAGCAAGTGCTTCGTGGAAGGAGGGGTGGCCTGCACCAGTTGTCACATCGATCCGCATCGTCCCGATATCGAAAGGAACGAGCAGCTCCTGCCCACGAACAACGCCCTCTGCACCGGCTGCCATGAAGCGATCGGAGCGGACCTGACGGAGCACACGTTCCACGCTGCGGACAGCGCCGGGAGTTCCTGCGTGGAGTGCCACATGCCGCGCAGCGTGACGAGCATTCGGGCGAAGATGCGCGACCACAGCATCTCGATCCCCTCCCCTCGCAACACCGCGCGATACGGGATCCCGAACGCGTGCAACGAATGCCACACCGCCGAGACTCCGGAATGGGCGGTCGCCCGCATGGACGAGTGGTGGGGCGGGGACACCCCGAGACGGGCGAGGATCGAACGCCGCGCCGACGCCTACTCGGGCGCTCGGGAACTGAGCCGGGAGGCGCTCGACCAGTTGCTCGCGATCGCCGCCGACCCGGCGGAAGGACCGGTGAACCGCGCGAACGCCGCCGGACACCTGGGCCGCTATCTGACGAACCCGGAAACCCATCCGAGGGCTACGACCGCGCTGGTGGACGCTGCGAACGACCCGCATCCGCTGGTTCGCGCGGTGGCGTCGCTGAAACTCGGCGAGTCCGGAGACGCCGATTTCCCGGGCGTTCGGGAGACGATAGCGGAGCGCATCGAGGACGAAAGCCAGGTCGTCCGGATGAACACGGCGATCTCGCTTCTGAACCTGGGCATCCGGGAACTGAGCGGAGAGGCGGAGGCCAGCTTCGAACAGGCGAAGCGGCTCCACGCGATCCGCGGCAACTTCTACGCCGACGACGCCCCCCAGCAATTGAACCTCGGGCGGTTCCATGTCCTCGACGGCAATCCGGACGCCGCCGGCCAGGCCTTCGAACGCAGCTACGCCCTGAACCCCGACCAGCCCGGCATCCGCTTCTTCATGGCGGTCACGCGTCTGTCCCAGCAGCGATTTGGGGAAGCGGTGACTCTTCTCCGGGACGTGCCGGCGGACGACCCCTTCGCCCAGGAGGCGCAGACCCTCCTCAATCGCCTGCAGCCGTCTCCCGGCAGATGACTCGCCTCCGGTTCCCCGGAACCGGTCAGGCCGCGATCCCCAGGCGCAGATCGATGTTCCGGATGGTGGGCGCGGCAGCGCTCTCGGCCGCCGGCATCGTGGTCGCCCTGGCCGGGACCACGTTCGCCCAGGCGGGCGCCACGACCGGCGTGATCCGCGGGGAAGTGCTCGACCCGCTGGGCAACCCGGCGCCGGGCGCGGTGGTCGTGATCACGAACCGCGACACGGACCTGGTGACGACCGTGGAGTGCTCCCCGTCCGGCGTGTTCGTCCGGTCGCTGCTCCCCCCGGGGATCTACGACATCCTCGCGATCGGCGAGGGCTCGTTCGGAACCGGACGCGTCGAGGGCGCCATCCTCCGGATCGGCGAGGTGCTGGACCTGCGCTTCGACCTCCCCCTCGTGACGAGCGAGGCCGTGACCGTCTTCGGCGAGCTGCCCTCCGTGGTGGACCGCACCGACGCCACCCGCTCCCAGCGGATCCGGGAGGAGGTCGTGGACGCGGTGCCGAGCAACGGCCGGAACTTCCTCGACCTGGCGCTTCTCACCCCCGGCGCCGCGATCTCCCAGGGCCCCGACGGCGACGAGCTGAACATCAACGGCCAACGGGGCATCTTCAACAACTTCATCGTGGACGGGGCCGATTTCAACAACCCGTTCTTCGGGGAGCAGCGCGGAGGACAGCGCCCGGCGTTCACGTTCAACCGCGATGCCATCGCCGAGCTGGTCATCGTGAACCAGGGAGCTTCCGCGGAGTTCGGCCGGTCTTCCGGCGGCTTCATCCACGTCGTCACGAAGTCCGGAACGAACGACCTCGGTGGATCCGCCCATCTCTTCGGCCAGTGGGACGGCGTCGCGGCTCGCTACCCGAGCGAGCGCGGCGGCGGGAAACCGGAGTTCCACCGCATCCAGACGGGCGCCACCCTCGGAGGTCCGCTGGCGCGAGACCGGCTGTTCTTCTTCGCCGCCTGGGACCAGCAGGCGGCCGGGGAGAGGAAGCAGCAGGACCGGCAGGTCCACAACCCGGCCCGACTCGAGACGCTCGACCGCTTCCTCCAGGAGCGCTGGCCCGGCCTCTTCGAAGACGAGTTCGGCCCGATCCACCGCACCGATGACGCCCGGGCGCTCCTCGTCAAGCTCGACTTCCAGCCGAGCGAACGGCACCAGGCTTCGCTCAAGGTCAATCTCAGCCGCGCCGAGCAGGCGAACGGCTCCTTCGATGTGGACGCCTGGGGCGCGTCGGCGAACGGCATCGAGCAGGTCCGCTCGCACGCCGTGAACGGCAGCCTGCGGTCGCTCCTGTCGAACGGATTCTCGAACGAGCTGCGAGTCCAGTGGGCTCGGGAGGACCGCCCGCGGCTCTACGAGGGGCCGGTGATGCCGGGCGCCGCGCTTCCCCCGGGGCCGCCCTCCCTCGCGGCGCTGGGCGGCCTGCCGTTCCCGGACATCACGATGGACTTCGACGACGGATTCCGGATCGGCCTCCCGTTCTTCCTCCCGATCGACCCCTCCTTCGACGATCGGCTGCAGATCGTGGAGAACCTCTCGGCGCCGCTCGGGAACCACCTGTTCAAGCTCGGGCTGGAATACAACCGGACCCGGGCCGAGCAGCAGTTCATCGGTCTCGCGGCCGGTCGCTACATCTTCGACTCGGTGGACGGTTTCATCGGCTTCGCGACCCACGGCAGCGGCTATGTCACCTGCTCGGACGGCTCCGCCGGGACCGCCGGCGCCTGCCCGGAGGGGACGCGGATCACGGGACCGGTGCTGCTCTACCTGCAGTCCGCCACCGTCCCCGGAGTTCCTCCGCAGGAGCTGGGTCGGCAGAGTTTCGAGACCACCGAAGTCGGGCTGTTCGTGCAAGACACCTGGCATCCGAAGGACCGACTGAGCCTCGATCTCGGCCTCCGATGGGACGGGAGCTGGCATCCGGACGTCTTCGTCGAGCCGGAGGACGCCTTCTTCGCTCCCTACCTCGACGACCCGGCGTTCCCTTCCAGCGGACGGATCCCCGACGACCTCGACAACTTCCAGCCCCGGCTCGGCCTCGCCTGGGACATCGCCGGCGATGGATCCACCGTAGTCCGAGCGGCCGCCGGCGCCTACGTGGCCCGCATCCCCATGCTGGTCTTCGCCCAGCACCGCTCCACGAACGGGGCCTTCCAGCAGACGCTCTTCCGCAGCAGCGCCGACACCCACCTCGGCCCGGTGCCCCCGCTCGACAGACGGATCGCCGGCGACGCGCCCCCGTTCCTTCCCGACATCCAGGTCGCCGACCGCGATCTGGAGCTCCCGCGCACCTGGTCGTTCCACGTCGGACTCGACCGCGACCTCGGTCACGGCGTCGCCGCGAGCGCAAGCTATGTCCACGCCCGAACCGATCAGCTCTTCCGCTTCGTGAACCGCAACGACCCCGCGTTCGGCTCTCCCTTCGGCCTGGGGACACATCCCGACGGCGGCGGGATCAACACCCTCACGGTGGCCGAGAGCAGCGCCCGCTCCCGCTACCACGCGCTCACGCTCGGCGTCCGCGGCTGGAGCACTCTTCGCAACCGACCGCTCAGCTTCGAAGCGCACTACACCCTCGGCTTCGATCGCTCCGACGACGACAACGAGCGGGATCCGTTCACGCTCCGCTACGCCGATGCTTCGAACCTGGCGCCCGAGTTCGGCTGGTCCGACCGCGACCGGCGCCATCAGCTCAGCGCCTACCTGCTCCTCGAACTTCCGCTCGGCCTCCAGTGGAACAACGTGATCCGGATCCTCTCCGCCTCTCCGGTCTCGGAGCAGTGCGCGAACCCCGGGCAGCGGGCCAACCAGCCTTCCGACCGGATCTGCCCCGACGGGAGCATCCTGGAAAGGAACACGCTGCGCCGCGACAACGCCTTCTTCACCTGGGATCTGCGCCTGTCGCGGCGGATTCCCCTCCCCTCGGGCGCAGCCATCGAGCCGGTCCTCGAGATCTTCAACCTGACGAACAGCGACAACTTCCTCGATACCGCGACCGGCTCCCTCCTGTTCAACTTCGACGGCTCGCTCCGCTCCGGTCTCGGCGACACCCGCCGCGCCCAGCTCGGCTTCACCGTCCGCTTCTGAGTCCCCCTCCGGTCGGTGCCAAATGGCCACGCGAGCGCGGTTGTTCCTGAGAGCGGCGGCATCAGGCCCAGAACCCTGCCTGCGCCCCGAGACCGACTACCATCCGTGAGCCCGGCCAAGACACGCGGTCGGGAGACCTGCTGACCACATGATGAACGCTCGCGAACCGATCCTCCGGCAGTGCCGCGCTGGGGAGGACAGCCGCACGGAATTCAAGGAGATTCGCTTCGGCAAGCGAAGCGTGATCTCACCCAACCGTGACGATCTGGCGGCGGAAATGGTGGCCTTCGCCAACGGCGTCGGAGGAGTCCTCCTGCTCGGCATCGCCGACTCAGGCGAGGTCGTGGGCATTCCGGCCGAACGGGTCGGCCTCGTCGAGACCTGGCTCGTGAACATCGCGTCGAACAACAGCGTCCCGCCCATTCGCCCGACGCTGCGTCGGGAACTCCTGCCGGATGAGACCGGACAGGAGCGGCACGTCCTGCTGGCGGAGATCCCGCGGGGCAACTTCGTCCATCGCACGGCCGGAGGCCGCTACACGATCCGCGTGGGCTCGACGAAGCGGGACCTCGACCCACCCGAACTGGCGCGACTCTTCCAGGATCGCGGCCGAGGCTACGTCTTCGACGAGCAGCCCGTGTTCGCAGCCAGCGTCAACGACCTCGACTGGAACCGACTGGAGTCGTTCTTCGGACGTTCACCGACCATCCCCTGGCTCGATCTGCTTCGCAACGCTCGGGTCATCCTTCGTGACGAGGAGCACGTGGACCGCCCCACGGTGGCGGGTCTCCTGACCTTCGGACAGCGGCCGACGGAACACCTGCGAAGCGCATGGATCGAGGCGGCTTCCTACGAGGGAACGCGACTCTCCTCGGACGACCTGCTCCACGAACAGCGAGTTCGCGGCCCGGTGCCCGAACAGATCGATGCCGCCGTCGCCTTTATCCGGTCCCGTGCCGGCGAAAAGGCGTTCGATCCCGATGTCGTGGCCGAAGCCGTGGTGAACGCCGTAGCGCACCGCGACTATTCGATCTACGGCTCCAAGATTCGCCTGTTCCTCTTCCGCGACCGGCTCGAACTCTACAGCCCGGGCAAGCTACCCAACACGATGACGCTCGACGACATGCCCTACCGTGTCTTCACCCGCAATCAGCTTCTCGTGAACTTCCTCTCGCGCATCCACAGCCACCGGACGGCACGCGTCTTCCTCGAATCCCGCGGCGAAGGCGTACGCCGAATTCTCGAAGCGAGCGAAGCGCACTCGGGTCGCCGCCCCACGTACGAGCTCTTCGGCGAGGAGCTCCGCCTCACGATCTGGGCGAAGACCGACTGAGGGACGGCCCCGTCAAGCCCCGAATTCAGTCCGTCAGAGTCGTGCTTGCGGCGCAGGATCTACTCGGCCCACTCACGTGCGCGCACCCGCATTTCCTCCAACGGGAGACCCAGAATCTCGGCCGCGCGCCCGAGCGAAATCCGGCCCTGCTCGACAGCTTGGCGGACGAGCCGCACGAGGCGGAATCCACGGAAATCATGCTCCAACAAGGCGGCCGGTTCGCCCGCCCGAGGGGCACTCCAGGAGAACTCACTCCTCCCGAGTGGGTTCGGCTCGTCCGCCTTCTTCAGGGTTCGCCCGAGGTACCGCCGATGCTGTGTCTGGAAGGCGGCCCAGACTCCGGCGCCGGCGCGCTCTGTCTCGTATAGACGGAACAGAACCGTCCGGTAGCTCACGCGGAAAATTCGCTTCACCGTGAGGACGCGCCAGAGCAACGAGGTGCCACGAGTCGCGTTCCACTCCCGCTTGAAGGCGGGTTCCGGCATCAGGAAATGGCTGGCAAAACTGTCGGCCTCCTTCTCGGTCGCCTTCGGGGGCCGGGTCTCCTCGGGATCGAACTCCATCGGATGCAGGAGCAGGTGCCCCATCTCGTGGGCCGCGGTGAAGATCCAGCGCTCGACCGAGATCCGATCCCAGACGTTCACTACGACTGCCGGTCCCCGATCCTCCGGCCCGACGCTCAACCCGAAGAAGGAGTCCCGCTTCTTGTCGAGCAGGAGCACCTTGACTCCCGCCTCCTCCAGGAACCGACAGATGTTCCCGACCGGCGCGACCCGATCCAGGGCCGCTCGCTCCCGGGCCCTGCGGGCGACATCGGGAGGCGAGACAACAGAACCCGGAGTCACGAGATCCCGGAGGCTGAACTCGAGGCGCCTCCCGAGCGCGTCCTCCAGCCCACCATAGTTATCCAGCCATCGTGAGACCTCGGCGAGAATCTGCTCCCGCCCGTACAGTCGAGAACGCGCTCGGAACCGGACGCTCCTCAGCGGCCGGACGCGGGCGATCAGATCCCGAACCGGCACGTCCAGAGCCCGCGCCAGCGCGACCAGCGTCCCGGCGCGCGGGACGACGGCGCCGCGCTCGATCTTGCCGACGGCGACCCGGGACAGTCCAGCCCGCTCAGCCAGGCGGGCCTGGGTCAGTCGGCGATCCAGGCGCAGCCGCGCCAGATTCGCCGCAATCTCCACCATCGGCCCCCTTCGCTTGCCCTGAGCGCAGTCCATGGTATCATAGTTTCGTTCCCAGTACATATGATGCTCTATGCCACCGTGGCCACTCAGGAGGCTCCCCATGCCGCGCTTTGAACACAAGAACCTCATCCGACGAGTCCAAGCCGTTCATACCCCTCCGAGCAGTGCCGGAAAGCACGCCCATTGGATCAAGGGTGTCGATCACCTTCGTCTCCTTCGACAGAATGCCCGCGAGGATCAACTCCTCATCGACGTGGCGTCACCCCACATCTTCATTCACACCGTGGCCGTGCCGACCCTCGACCTCCAATCAGTCCGGGACACGGATCTGCTCGATTGGGACGGCGGCCTTCCATCCACGCGAATCGGCTACGTCTATTCCGGCGCTCCACAGGACTCTCATGTTGACGTCGCTGACGGCCCCTGGCGCCCCGCCGCTCTGTCTCGCGCACACTCTCTCCTTTACCGCAGGACCACCATATCCAACACGGGATCAGGAGAACTGCAGATCGAGGTTCACCAGGAGTACGCTCACGTCTCCGAGATTCCCTGCGTCGCTCCCGGTGGTCGGTTCCTGCTCAGGGACGAAAACGGCGACCTCGTCGACATCGTCTCTGCAACGCTCAATCGAGAATCGTCAACTCCCTCCGTGGTGTCGTTCTATCGCTATCCTCTTGAGCAGTACCTCGCCGCAGCCAACCTGACCCTAGTACGCCTGTTTGACTTCAACCTGTATGATCCGAACACGTTTGCCATGTGGCCACGACATGATCCACCTCCCATACAGAAAGACGATACTCTGACATTCCGTCGGTTCGAGGATCCGGGCTATGCTGGCTATGTGCGCGGTGTTCAGATTCTCCCCCTCTCCCAATCACGAGCCGCCATCATTGCGTCGCTGGACTCCGGCCTCCTTCCTCGAGAGTCAGGGCCACCGCTGTCCTTCTTGACCCACGACTGGCGCCATGAACAAGTTGTCAGAGTTTCTCTGGATCCTAGCGCTACTACGAACTACGCAGAAAAGAGGCCCCGCTTGCCATATGAAATGTCACCGGCCTTCTTCCGACCAGAGGTTCTGCGCAAGTATGAGAGTGATTCCGGAAAGTATGTCATCAACGGCCGAACCATCACATGCAAAGACATCTGGGAACTCCAAGCCATCGGTCGCAACGAGGCGGGTCAGGTCCATGCCTACCTTCGCTACTTGCGGCAACTCCCCTATAGCGAACAGATGCACTGGAGGGGCTATAACGAAGCCCCTAAGGCCCAGCTCTCACCTGACATCATCGCCATGGATTTCGCCGGCAAGTGGACGGACTTGAAGTCTCAAGATGCAGCCGTGTCCGCAGTGACGCGGAAGCTCCATGAATGGAAGAAGATGAGCACTCCATGGTGGATATGCCGAGACGAATCAGCTCTCGCCGATATCCGGCCCATGTTCACGCAGAGTCGCGAGGAATGGAGCGAGAAGTGTCGTGCCCTAGCCAGCGTCTTGATTGAGGGGTTCGATCTGAAGTGGCTGCGTCACACGGCGACCGAATGTGGCATGAAGCCGAAGCCCGCAGAAGGGAGCCTGATGCTGCTGAGGCGACTTGTACAGGAAACTATACCGGAGGCCCAGGGCTCTGAACTCAGTGGGCTCCGAGAGCTTCAACGTGCGAGGACAGTGATGTCACACACAAAGGGGAGACGAGCGCATGAGTTTCTCCAGCAGATTCAGCGGAGGGATGACGGTTTCCGGGGTCATTTCGACGAGCTCTGTTCCCGGTTGAAATCGGAACTAGACCTACTCAGCAAGGCTCTAGGCGGGATATCGGATCGCGGGTCAGATCAAGGTGCGGGATCCGCGTCTAGCCTTGGTATCTCATACTCCGGTGTGAAGGCAAGGGACGGAGCATTGCAAGGTACCGCAACCTCTTGACGCTGCGCTCTCGGAAGACCCCGAGAAACCAGTCCCCGCGCCGCATCGGAGTTGATGGCTCGGCGGCGGCGTCGTCTCCACAGCAGGCGTCGCCCTCCTCCTTGGCCTTGCCGAGGAGCACATTGGCGACGAGCGACCTCACGCCAACGGAACTGGCGCGGCCCGGAATCACGCTTGCCTCCCCGGCCAAGCTCCGGCAACAGCCTCCATCGTGATCACGGCTCCCATCTCATCCCATGTCCTATCCTAGTTGGCGCGCCGTGTCCAGCCTCATCTTCGACCTCTCAGTGGGTACGGCGGACCTGAACCGATCGCGACAACCTGAGGCTTGACCGCACGCTCCGGGCGTCGCCGGACGCATGACTGCCACCGGCGGGATGCCGGCACCGTCGCGGGCTAGAGCACATCAGCGGGCTCGAAGGTGCCGCGGCCGGGTCTGAACCAGGTCAGTGCATGCTCCGAGCGCTGCGGAGACAGACGGATCGGGATGCGACCGCCCACGGGTTCCGCGGGGACGATCAGTGGTCTCCGGTCTGATCGAACTGCACTTTCAGCGCGCGAAGCATGGCGAACGTGTTCTCGTGTCGGACTCGGAAACGAGCGCATAGATCGGGAAGCTTCACCTCTCTCCTGGACTCCGGGGCGCTCTGCTCGTTGGTCACGACGACTGCGCCGTGGACCCGTGCGTACGCGACCAGCCAGCCGTCCGCGCCCGTCGCGAACTTTGCCTTCGCGTAGTCGAAGTACCGAGGGTGGCGCTGGACCCACATCATGATGTCCGTGTAGGAGCTCGCCACGGAAGCAGTGTCCACGGGGAGGAAAAACTCCTGCGGAACCTCGCTCCTCACCCAGCGCACCAGATCCTCGGTCTTGCTGCCCGCGAGGAGCTCGCCGCGCACACGGTCTATGCTGTAGACGCGGCCGGCTTGGTGATGATGGAGCAGGCTCTTCCAGAACCCGGGGCAGATGTCGAACGCGTAGTACAGGTTCTTTGCCGTGATGAATACATCCGAATCCACGAGAAAGACCCGATCCGCGCTCATGGAAGATCCCAACCCAAGCGTCTGGCGTACTTCTGGAACGTTCCTCCGCGGAGCCCGGTCAGGTCATAGGCATCCTTGAAGCCGATTCGGCCCTCCAACGCAGCGCGCAGAACATGGGTCGCGAACAACTCGCCAACACGCGTGTTCTGGTTGTTGAAGAAATCGCCCCCGGTCGGCTTGGTCCCGCTCTCGCCCTCCCGCTCCATGTACCGCTCGTAGAAGGCGAAGAAGGCGCCGCGGCCGATGAGCGAGAGGTCGAGAGCGCGACGGGCGGCCACGACCGGGCTCACCTTGAACGACCGCGCCAGCGAATCGAACGGACTCGGCGACCGTCTCACCTCCATCCACCGGGCCGTGACTTCCCGGGCGGGCGCGAGCAGTTCAGCCGCCGCGCGATTGCACCAGTGCTCGACCTCGGTACCGTGTGGAAGCAGGGCATCGAAGCCGGAGACCCCATCCCTGCCGAGCCAGATGTGCGCCAGTTCGTGGGCAAGCGTGAACATCTGCGCCGATTTCGCATCGGCGCCGTTCACGAAAATCAGCGGCGCGTAGGGATCCGGGAGCGCGAAGCCGCGGAACTCCTCCACTCTCAGTCGACGATGGGTGTTGTTCCCCACCACGCCGTTGATCACCGCCATCACGCCCAGGTTCTCGATCGAACGGCGCAACTCACCCACAGCGTCCTGCCAAGTTCGGACTCGGGCCGCCCATCCGTCGTCCAGGCCGAGTGACCGCCGCATCTCGCGCCCCGCCGCATCGGGCTCGTCGGCGAGACGGGCGCTCGCCACGAACGCCCGTGGCTCCGCCTCGTGCTCCACGCGCGACTCCCGCAACCAGGCCTGGCGGCGCAGCATCGCGTACAGCGTGTCCAGCAGGTCGGGACCCGGCTTGGCTGCAGCGGTGCCCGACACCGTGCGGTAGTCAGCCACGGGGAGGCGTTCGTCGGGAGGCTCCCGGAGGAACAGGTAGCCGAGCGGAGTGTGGGTGACTCTCGCCATCTTCTCCAGTTGTTTCAGCGTCGGCCTTCGCTCTCGCCGGATCCAGGCCGACAGTTGCGGCACCCGCTCAGAGAAGTGGGCCACATCGTGGCCCGCGCGCTCACAAGCCCAGCGCAGCATCTCGGGGCGCACCGAGACGCGGATCATGCCCCAACCGCCCCGACAGTAGCAGCTTCGTACGCGGATGGCGTCAGCGTGTCATGCAGAAGGCGATTCCGGGTGCCGTCCGTGGCATCAAGACCAGCCTCCAGCCGGTCACAGAGAGCCATGAGTTCATAGACCTCGGCGACGAGACGCTGCTGCTCGACAAACTGCTGCTCGACAAACGGAGGCAGGGGACGCAGGGGGTCAGAAGGCCCGGAAAACAGTCTGATTGACAGCGCCATGGTCACGCCACGCATGGTCGGCACACACTCCGTCGGGCCGACCGGATGAGGCTATCAGACCGCACGCGGCCATCGAGTCTAGGTATCCAATCTCCGCCACGCAGGGACATGCCATGTGGGCCAGTGTTGCAAGAGACGCTGGCCGTCAGGAGGCTCCATGCGGGACGCGAAGCACGGGAGTGCCATCGGGTTCGAAGACGAGTTCCGGGAGGACGACTTCCCATTCGTCGCAGTCGCAGCGCTCGAGGTACTTGGGCTTCGTGTCGGCGCGGCTCCAGGCGACGATCGCCGCAACCGTGACGGATCGGCAGCGCATGCCGTTCGGGGGTCGGAACCTCATGGCGAGGCGGCCTACCAGGTGACTGGAGCCGTTGAGCAGATCCCAGCCCGGGAAGTTGACGCGGATGGTCAGTACGTCGCCCGGGTTCAGGGCGCGGATTCGGCGGTGGATCGGGTGACCAGCACGGAAGCACCCGGCGAAACCCAGGTCCACATCCTTCATCCCGAGTCGGACCGTGCGGAGGTGAGCTGCGGAGGGGGCAGGTTTCCTCGGCCTCGCGTCGCGGCGCAGGACGCTGGGCAGCTTCAGCAGATCCTCCTGCAGCGCGGTCGGGGACTCCATTCGGGCCAGGAGGAGCGTCTCCCGGGCGCGGGTCATGGCAACGTAGTAGAGCCGTCGTGGGGCGTCGGCATCCTCGTTGTCCCATGCCCCGTCCCAGTCTCCATCGAGCACGGCCACGTGGTCGAACTCCAGCCCTTTGGCGCGGTGCGCCGTCGTCAGGAGGAGGCCCCGCTGGCGGCGTCGCACCTCGTGCCCCCACTCCGCCAGCCATTCGACGAAGGGCCCTACCGGGTGCGAGGCAGCCCCGGCCTCTTCGTGGTGTTGCTCGACAGCCTGCCGCAAGAGATCCCACCAAGGATTGGAGGGTCTTTCGTCCAGCCACTGGCTGAGCTCGTCGGGCTCGACGACCCGCGACTCTCCGGATCGGAGCCAGCCGACAAACTCCCGCGTTTCCCGTAACCGCCAGAAAGGCGGCATCTTCTCGTCGCCCATCTGGACCGGGATGCCAGCGGGCTCACAGACGGCGCGGACAGGATCGAGAAGCTCCCTCTTCCGCGACACCACGGCGCAGCGCGACCAGTCCCAGTCCGGATCGAGCGAGGCGAGCCGCCGCAGTTCCTCCACGACCGCGACGGCCTGCTCTGCAGAATCGCGCCCGGCCGGGAGGATCTGCCCCCTCCCGCGAGCCATCGGATCGAGAGTCGTCCAGCGGCCTCCCGGGGGCTCGCTCCGCCGAGCCGTGTTGATCCGGATCTCGTGCTTCGACCCCTTCATCCGCGCCTTCGCCGCCGAGATCAGAACGTTGGAAGCCTCGATGATCTGCCGCGTGGACCGGTAGTTCTGCGTCAGGCAGGCAACGTTCGGCCCGTAGTCCTCGTTGAAGCGACGGATGAAGCGCACCGAGGCGCCCTTGAACGAGTAGATGTTCTGGTCGTCATCGCCAACCGCGAACAAGTTGAGCCTTTCGTCGCCGTCCTGGCGCGTGTGCCCGGCGAGCGCCGAGATCAAGTCGTACTCCCCGGGTCCGATGTCCTGGTACTCGTCCACGAAGATCCATCGAAATCCCGCGAGAAGTCGCTCCCGGCGCGCCGCCGCCTCCGTCTGATCCTCCGGGGGTAGATCCTTGCCTTCGAGGAGAGCCGTCGCCTCGCGCAACAGGTTGGCAAACGCGCCGTCGTCGAGCCGTTCCTTGCGGTCCGCGAACGTCCTCCCGAGGAGACGCATCGCAAGCGCGTGGCACGTGAGCACTGTCACCCGCCGGGCATCGTCACCGACGAGATCGAGAAGCCGGCGACGGATCTGAGCCGCGGCATGGCGGTTGTAGCTCAACGCCACGATGCCTCCGGGATCCTCCCGCCGGACCCGAACCAGGTAGGCGATGCGGTGGACCAGGACGCGGGTCTTCCCCGAGCCCGGGCCGGCCAGAACGAGCACGTTGGTGTCGTCCCGGTCATCGGCAACGATCGCTTCCTGCTCGGGGTTCCGCAGCTCTTCGACGATGCGCCGCTTCGACTCCGGCGTCGTCTGAATGCGCACCTCCTGTTCCCGCCCCGGCATCCAGCGGTCGAGGAACTTCTTCTCTTCCATCGAGAAGTAGTCCGTGGCCAGCGCGAGCGCCTCTGACACGGCCTTCGAGCCCCGTTCGGCGAACTCCTTCATCACGTGGACCTGGAGGATCTGGCGCTGATAGTGGAATCGAAGGGGCTCGAAATCACGTTTCGTGTAGCCCTGCCGGCGCCTCCGCGACTGCATCCGGATCCTCATCGCCGGGCGGAAGATCGCGAGCCCCTTGTGCAGGCGAATCACGTCCTGCTCGTGGAGCCAGAGGATGGCTCGATGCGTGAGTTCCTCAGCGTTCATGGCGAAACTCGCGAACAGGTCGCTGTGAACCACTCCACCCAGCGCCTCCAGTGTCGTCTCGGCGAGGAGATCCTTGCCCCGCGCGCCCTCCGGCAACCGTTCCAGCAGATGCGTCAACAGACTCCGGGCGATGCTCTGCCGATTCGCGGCGAGAGCCTTCAGGTCTCCCCAGTCCCTTCGCAGCGTGATCCGCGCAGCCCAGGGACCCAGTTTCCGCGCCGCCCAACTGCCCACGGCATCCGGCTTCTCGCCGCGTCCGTCGTAGCGAATGCTTCGGACGATCCGCCAGAGACGCGCTGGATGCGCCCCTGTTGCTCCATCGTCGTGGAGTCGCTGCGCGGCGATCCGAAGATCCAGCCGAGAGCTCTCGCCCACGGTCAGGTCCGGGGCTGCCTCGCGAAGATGTGCGATCAGGGCGGTTTCGAGGTTCCGGGCCTCCTCGAGTCGCCGAGCCGACGAATCAGGGACAGCGCGATGAACGTAGGCCGTGATCGCCGTCTTCGCCGTCGTGATGCCGAATCCGTGGAGTCTCGAGAGGGTGTGCGTCACCTGTTCGGGTGACAGATCGCACTTTCCCATCAATTCGTCGGTCGTGATGCCTTCGTCAGCACCGGCTCCGAGAATGGCCCCGGTGACACACAGCAGCCGCTCGCGGTCCGATTCGGAAAGTCCCCTGGCAGCCTTCAGCTTCGCTTCCGCCCTCTCAAGCGATAGAACCCGGAGCGATGACGGGAAGACCCGGATGGCGTTCTCGTTGCGCTGGAGGAAATGAGCCTCTTCCAGCCAGGCGACGGCCATTCGAGTGCGGGTGTCGTCGGTGGCGCTGTCCCGCTCGAATCCACTTTCGGCGTCGGCGTGCAGGATCTCGCCCGACGTGACCACGACATCTCCATTGGACGCGTGCCTCCGATTCCGACGATCCAAGCAGCGCAGCGCCTTCAGGATTGCGACGATCTCGTAGTGAGCGAGCCGCGAGCGCGCCGACAGCCCGAACTGCCGCTCGATGTCGTCCGGCGAGTAGAGCAGGACACATCGCGCCGGGTCGCCGTCACGGCCGGCCCGCCCGGCCTCCTGCAAGTAGTTCTCGAGCGATCCCGGAGCATCGGCGTGGAGCACGAGGCGCACATCCGGCTTGTCGATCCCCATCCCGAACGCGTTCGTCGCTGCGATCGCGCGGAGATCGCCGCGGATGAAGTCCTCCTGGACTTCCTTCCGGGTCTCGGGCTTCATACCCGCGTGGTAGTGAGCCGCTTTGAAGCCGCCTTCTCTCAGGAATTCAGCGACGCTCTCGCTCCTCCGCCTGGTGGAGCAGTAAACGATGGCTCCATCTCGGGTGTCGGGATCGAGGTGTGTCTCGAGGGATTCGAGGACATGCCGATTCTTCTGCGACCGGGTCGTTTCACGAACATCGAACTTGAGGTTCCTGCGCTCGGCGCCGCCGTCGAAAACGAGCAGTTCGATCCCGACTTTCTTGCGAAAGTGGCGGGCGATGTCGTCCCTCACGTCCGGCTTCGCGGTCGCCGTGAGACACATCACCGGGGGAATCGCACTCCCGTCCTCCTTTGCCCGCTCGCGGATGAAGCGGCCGATGTAGAGGTAGTCCGGGCGGAAGTCGTGACCCCACCAGGACAGGCAATGGGCTTCGTCGAGCACCCAGCCGCCGATCTCGCGCTGGGCGAGAGCCCTGCGAACCGTCGGCGAGCGAAGTTGCTCGGGAGCGATGAGCACGATTCCAGCGTCGCCGAGCCGGATCCGGTTCAGCACTTCCCTGCGCTCCGGCAGGGACAGGAGGCTGTTCACCGTCACGCAGCCGGTGATCCCGCGCTTTTCCAGGCCAGCCACCTGATCCGCCATGAGTGCAACCAGCGGCGAGATGACGACCGTCAGGGCGCCTGTCCGCTGGTAACGCGACAGCGCGGGAACCTGGTAGCAGACCGACTTGCCGGCCCCGGTGGGGAGGATCCCGAGAAGGTGTCGGCGCTTCATGGCGGCTTCGACGATCGCGCCCTGCATCGGGCGGCCATCCTCCATTGCGGGTTCGGGGCGAAAGGTCTCGAAGCCGAACCACCGCGTCAGTTCCTCGCCGGGATCGAGACGTTCCCGACACCACCAGCAGTCGGCGTCAGCGCACCTCTCGTCGCACAGCCTCCGTATCAGACGCGGCGCCTCCGGGAACGCGCGTCGCACCCACGGCGGCATGACGGAGTTCCCCCCAGCGACCGAGAGCCACGCGAGCGCGTAGGCGAGCGGCCATCCCTGGCCGTCGACTCGCTCGACGATCTCCTCCCCGGCGGTCTGACACGCGCCGTCGCGATCGAGGCAGAATCGGACCGCTTCCTGCGCTTCGCGCCGCGACGGCCGAGGCTGCCCGCGGAGATCGTGGAACAAGCGGTCCATTCCCCGGGCGCCCTGGCCTGGTTCCGTCGCGGCCAGCCAGTGCCAGGCGGTGAGCCGATGGGAATCCTGCGCGGACAGCGCCTCCCGCTCCTCGCGGAACAGATCGAGCGCGAGCCTGGCATCGTGCTTCGGGTTGTTCCGGGTCGTGGTTCGGAAGCCTCCGTCCTTGTAGTGCTTGACCAGGCGGTGGTACGGATTCCGGGGGAACGCGAGGGGACTGAGCCGCAGCGTGTCCAGGGCGGGCAAGCGGAGCAGCCGGAGGTTCGGCGCGGCCTTCTTCAGGAGCGGCAGGTCGTGCTTGATGATGTTGTGGCCGAGAACGAACTCCGCCCCGTTCGCCAACTCATCAAGTCGCAGGAGGGCCCTCCGCATGTCGCGGGCGCCGTAGTGCTCGAAGGACTTCCTGGTATCCGAGCGGATCGCGCCTACGGCGTGGATTCCTCCGTCCTTCTCACCCACCTCGAGGTCGAACGAGAGGCAGGGCGGGAGCGGCGGCTCATCGCGGCTCCTGGCTCGGGCAGCGTCGTGGTCGGGAGGGCCGGGCGGCAAGGTCTTGTGCGCTCCCACGAACGGGGAGCCACGAAAGTACCAGCCCATTCGGCCCTGTGCCGGGCGGGGCCGCTACCGCGAGAACCGGCACGGCGCGGAGCGTCCCTCTATGGAGGCCCCCACCAGGAGAACTGGCCGGTCTCCAGACCGGCACCGCAATGGAGCCCGGCTGGGGTCGAGATTTGCCGCTCTGGAGAGCGGCGCTCCATAGGAGAGTGGCGCTCCCCAGGAGAGTGGCGCTCCATAGGAGCCCGGCGAGCCGGCGAGCGCGCCGGCCGGGTCCGTGTCGGGAATTGCCGCTCTGGAGAGCGGCGCTCCATAGGAGAGCGGCGCTCCATAGGAGAGTGGCGCTCCATAGGAGCCCGGCGCTCCCTATCGCGCTCCCTACCGGATCAGGGGGGCGATGACGAGGGCCACGACGGACATGAGCTTGATCAGGATGTTGATCGCCGGTCCGGCGGTGTCCTTGAACGGGTCGCCCACCGTGTCGCCGACGACGGCGGCCTTGTGCGCGTCGCTCCCCTTCCCCCCGTGGGCGCCGCCCTCGATGTACTTCTTGGCGTTGTCCCAGGCGCCGCCCGCGTTCGCCATGAAGATGGCGAGCAGGACGCCGCTGACGAGGGCGCCCGCGAGCAGCCCGGCGAGGAAGTTCTTGTCGAGGAATCCCGCGATCACCGGGATCAGCACCGCGAGGAGACCGGGCGCCACCATGCGGCGAAGCGCGGCGGCGGTGGCGATGTCCACGCACCGGGCGTTGTCCGCCTTGGCGCCGGGAGCGCCCTCGAGGAGGCCGGGGATCTCGCGGAACTGGCGGCGAACCTCCTGGATCATGTCGAAGGCGGCCTCTCCCACGGCCTTCATGGCGATGGAGGAGAACAGGAACGGGACCGCGCCGCCGATCAGGAGCCCGGCGAGGATCACCGGGTTCGCCAGCGAGAGCTCGATGACGCCGACCTCGGCCTGCTGCTGGAAGGCGGACATGAGCGCCATCGCGGCGAGCGCCGCCGAGCCGATCGCGAAGCCCTTGCCGATGGCGGCCGTCGTGTTGCCGACTGCGTCCAGCTTGTCGGTGCGTTCGCGCACCTCGCTGGGGAGCTCGGCCATTTCGGCGATGCCGCCAGCGTTGTCGGCGATCGGGCCGTAGGCGTCCACGGCGAGCTGGATGCCGACGGTGGCCAGCATGCCGAGACCGGCGAGCGCGATGCCGTAGAGGCCGGCGAGCTGGTATCCGAGCACGATGGCCCCGGCGATGAGCAGCAGCGGCAGGGCGGTGGAGCGCATCCCGAGCGCGAGGCCGGCGATGATGTTCGTCGCGGAGCCGGTCTTCGAGGCGGCGGCGACCGCCTGCGCCGGACGGCGCGCGTCCGAGGTGTAGTACTCGGTGATGAGGCCGATCGCGGCGCCCACGACGAGGCCGCCCAGCAGACACCCGTAGAGCGCGCCCTGAACCTCGGGGGCCAGCATGCCGATGACGGGCCAGGCGATGACCAGCATGAGGACGCCGGCGCCGAGCGTCCCGAGGTTCAGCGCCGTCTGTGGATTGGCGCCTTCCCGGGTGCGCACGAGGAAGGTTCCGAGGATGCTCGCCGCGATTCCGAAGCCCGCGAGGACCATCGGCAGGATCACGAACCGGAGCGGGTCGCTGGCGTCCATCCTCGCGGCATAGGTGACTCCCAGCACCATCCCGCCGATGATGGCCCCCACGTAGGACTCGAAGAGATCCGCGCCCATGCCGCAGACATCGCCCACGTTGTCCCCGACGTTGTCGGCGATGACGGCCGGGTTCCGCGGATCGTCCTCCGGAATCCCGGCTTCGACCTTCCCGACCAGGTCGGCGCCCACATCGGCCGACTTCGTGTAGATGCCGCCGCCGACGCGGGCGAACAGCGCGATCGAGGAGGCGCCCAGACTGAACCCGGACAGCACCTGGAGCACCTGGCCCTGGAGCGCGTCCGCGGTCACGCCATACATCGAGGTGTAGAGGAGGAACAGACCCGACAGGCCGAGGATCCCGAGCCCGACGACGGACATCCCCATCACCGAGCCGCCGGCGAAGGCGACCCGCAGCGCGGGCGCGATCGAGTGTCGCGCCGCGTTCGCGGTCCGGACGTTCGCCGAAGTCGCGACCCGCATGCCGAAGAAGCCGGCGACCGCGGAGGCGAGCGCCCCGATCAGGAAGGAGAGCCCGACGAGCTGGGTGCCGTTCGAGAGGTTGGCGACGTACAGGAGCGCCGCCACGACGAGCGCAAACACCGCCAGAACCGAATACTCCCGGCGGAGGAACGCCATCGCGCCCTCCCGGATGGCGGCGCCGATCTCGATCATCCGCTTGTTGCCGGGGTCTTGCCGACCCACGAAGCGCGCTCGCCCGAGGGCGAAGAGCAGCGCCACCGCGCCGAAAGCAGGGGTCAGATAAAGGAGTGTGTCCACGGATGCCTCCGTTCAGGCCAACCGGATGGAAGGGAGTCCCCGGGGACTCGCGGGGGCGCGGGAGAACCGTCTTCCCCGGGGCGCGGGACTCGCTCGAACGCGAAGGGCGGGCGTCGGGGCCCCCGACGGTCGCAGCGAACGCCGGGATTCCGCCGGGAGCACCCGGAACACCCACCCGTAAAGTCCTGATTTTACCCTACGGTCCGGCCGTCTCCGGCTGCCTGATACACTCGTTTTCCGGCGCGGGCCACCCCTTTCCTTGCACTGTCGTCGTGGCCTTCGGGCGGACTCACCAATCGTCCCGATTCCCGATCCGGTTCTGCGAATCGCCGCGGTCGCGCTCGCCGCGACGCTGTTTTCCCCGGCACTCATGGCCGAGGAGCTGGTCTATCCGGTGGATGTCGCGGTAGGCGCTGATGGGCAGGTGCTCGTGGCCGATCTCGAGGCGGCGGCGCTGCTCCGCTGGAACGGCGGCGCGTTCGAAGTCGTGGCGCGAGGCGAGGGTCTTCCCCGCACGCCCCTGTTCGGGATTCGGCATCTCGCCCCGGAGCCGAGCGGCGCCGTGGTGGCGAGCGACCCCGCCACGATGGGGCTCTACCGGGTCTCGACGAATTCGATCCAGCGCATTCCGGACGACGACCGGTTCGTGACCCCGTGGGGCGTCGCGCTGTTGCCGTCGGGGGAGATCCTCGCGGTGGACCGCGTGACCCAGCGCCTGAGGCGGGTGGGCGCCGACGGGATCGAGGACGTCGCCAGCATCGAAGCGCCCCGAGCCATCCTCGTCGCGGCCGACGGCGCCGCGATCCACGTTCTCACGGACCGGAACATCCTGCGGCTCGACGGGGACGCCGTCACGCCGCTCATCGAATCACCCCCGTTCGAGTTCCCGCACGACTTCGCGCTGGCGCCCGACGGCGGGTTCTATGTCACCGACGGCTACGCCCGCTGCATCTGGCGGGTGAGCGCCGAAGGCCGGGTCTCGGCGCTGGTCCGGGGCGAGCCGCTCGTCAGCCCCCAGGGCATCGCGGCTCTGCCCGGGGGCGACCTGCTCGTGGCCGATGCGCACGCCCGGACCATCTTCCGTATCACGCCCGCCGGCGAGGTCCGGCGGCTCGAGGACTGACGCGGCGCCGCCTGCGGGGCCGTGACCGAGGGAGCAAACAGCATGTCTGAAGACCGCGGCCGCTGGGGCTCGCGCACCGGCTTCATCCTGGCCGCCACCGGCTCGGCGGTGGGACTCGGCAACATCTGGGGCTTCCCGACCCAAGTCGGCCAGGGAGGCGGCGCCGCCTTCGTCCTCGTCTATCTGGTCGCGGTCCTGTTCATCTGCGCTCCGATCCTCCTCGGCGAGATCGTCGTCGGCCGCTACAGCCAGCTCGGCCCCATGGGGGCGGTCCGCCGGCTGGCGCCCACCGGGCCGTGGTGGCTCATCGGCATCCTGGCCGTCTCCGCGGGCACCTTCATCCTGTCGTTCTACTCCGTGATCGCCGGGTGGACGGTGCAGTACCTCTGGCTCGCGGTCACCGGGGGCCTCGAGAGCGGCCCCGAGGCCTCCGGAGCACTGTTCACGGAGCTGGCGGGCCAGTCGTGGCGCAACATCTTCGCCACCGGGCTGTTCCTGGCGGTGACCGCCTGGTGCGTGAACCGCGGGATCAAGCGGGGGATCGAAGCAGCGGCGCGGATCATGATGCCCGTCCTGTTCGTGCTGCTCATGATCCTCGCCGTCCGCGCCGTGACCCTCCCCGGCGCGGGCGAGGGCCTCGCCTACTACCTCCGTCCCGACCTCTCGCAACTGCGCGATCCCGGAATCCTCGGAGCCGCGGTGGGACAGGCGTTCTTCTCCCTCAGCCTCGGGATGGGCGCCCTGATCACCTACGGCAGCTACCTCCACCGGTCCCACAAGATCCGGTCGGCGGCCATGGCGATCGTGGGGATCGACACCCTGATCGCCCTGCTTGCCGGATTCATCATCTTTCCTGCCGGTTTTTCGATCGCGGGCTTCGACCCGGCCACCGGCGGTCCCGGACTGATCTTCGCGGTGCTCCCGCAACTGTTCGCCACGCTTCCGGGAGGGCTCATCTTCGGCGCCGCCTTCTTCCTGCTCCTGTCGGTCGCCGCGTTCACCTCGACGATCTCGCTGCTCGAAGTCCCGGTCTCGCACGCGATCGACCAGTGGCGCTGGTCCCGCCGCAAGGCGGCGGCGACCGTGGGCCTCTTCTGCTTCGTCGTGTCCATCCCCTGCGCCCTCTCGTTCGGCGGCGGGCCGGCGGCGCTGGCCGACCTGCCGGTGATCGGGGGCTCGTTCTTCGACCTGATGGTCAACGTGTGGAACGAGTGGGCGCTGCCGATCGGCGGACTGCTCATCAGCCTGTTCGTCGGCTGGCGCTGGGGCGTGGCCCACGCCGGCAAGGAGCTGCGGCGCGAGGGCCCCGGGTTCCCGAGCCCGAAGCTCTGGGGAGTCCTGATCCGGTTCGTCTCCCCCGCCGCGCTGGTCTTCCTCATCCTGCTCCGGATCGCGAGCTGATGCCGATCCTCCCGTCACCACGGAGAGTTCCATGAACTTCAACGAATTCATCGCCTGGGCGTCGAGCGCCATCTACCAGTGGTACGCCCTCCCGCTGCTGCTCGTGGTGTGCGGGGTCTATCTCACGGTCCGGACCGGATTCGTGCAGATTCGGGGCTTCGGCGCCGGCATCCGCCGGGTGGTCCGCGGCATGAGCCACGACCAGCACGGCGCCGAGGGCGAGATCACGCCGTTCCAGGCGCTCTCGACCGCGCTCGCCTCGACGGTCGGCAACGGGAACATCGGGGGCGTGGCCACCGCGATCCTGGTGGGCGGACCGGGGGCGATCTTCTGGATGTGGGTGACCGCGGTCGTGGGGATGGCCACCAAGTACGCCGAGGCCGTCTGCGGCGTGACCTACCGGACGCGGAAGGAAAACGGACACTTCGCGAGCGGCCCGATGTACTACATCGTCGCCGGTCTGAAGGGCAGGAGCTACGCGAAACCGCTCGCCATCATGTTCTGCGTGTTCGGCGCGGCCACGGCGCTGCTCGGTACCGGAAACATGGCCCAGTCGAACACGATCGTTCGCACGTTCGTGGAGGCGGCCTCGCGCTTCGGCCTCGAGGTGTCGCCGTGGGTGCCGGGACTGCTCATCACGGCAGCCGTGGGCGCCGTCCTGCTCGGAGGCATCAAGCGGATCGCGTCGGTGGCAGAGAAGCTGGTTCCCACGATGCTCGTGATCTACCTGGGAATGGCGCTCACCTACCTGGTCATCAACATCAACTCGCTGCCCGAGGTGTTCGGCACGATCTTCGCCCACGCGTTCTCGCCGCAGGCAGCCGCCGGCGGATTCATCGGCGCGAGCGTCCGCCAGGCCATCGCCGCCGGGATCAGCCGGGGCGTCCTCTCGAACGAGGCCGGTCTCGGGAGCGCTCCGATCGCGCACGGGATCGCGCAGGTGAAGCACCCCACCGACCAGGGACTCGTGGGCGTCTTCGAAGTGTTCATCGACACGATCGTCGTCTGCAGCATGACCGCCTTCGCCATCCTCTCCTCCGGCCTCTGGACCGCGGCCGAGTACCAGGCGGCGAGCGGGGATCTCACCTCCGCCGCCTTCGCTTCGACTTTCGGCGACTTCCTCGCCCCGATGGTGATCGCGGTCTGCTCGTTCCTGTTCGGTTTCTCCACGATCATCGGCTGGTACTACTACGGCGAGACCTGCTGGGAGTACATGTTCGGCCAGACCGGCATCTTCCCCTACCGGGTGCTCTACGTGGCGCTGCTTCTCATCGGCGGACTCGTCACGGTCGAGACCGTCTGGAACGTGGGCACGCTGCTCAACGGCTTCATGGCGTTCCCGAACCTGATCGGGCTGCTGTTCCTCGGCGGCGTGGTGGCGAAGAAGACGAACGAGTTCTACGCCGGCGAGACGACATAGGGGACGGCCATGGATGCCCCCCTTCCCCCCGGCCCGCCCCCTCCGGCGGCGCCGCCGTCCGATTCGACCCGAGCCATGGCGATCCTCGCCCTCGTGTTCGGCATTCTCGGCATCCTGTTCCTGGGACTCCTGTTCGGACCGGTCGCGATCGTGCTCGGTGCGCTCGCCGGCAGCCGCGGGAGCAGGATGGGCTGGTGGGGCCTCGGGCTCGGGATCGCCGCGATGACCTTCTCGCTGGCGGCGTGCGGGCTCGCCGTCGCGGCCTGCGGCGCGGCGGCTGGCCTGTAGGGGGCGGACTCCGCGCCGCCCCCGCCGGCGGGAAGAAACCGGCCGCCGCGCGCCGCTACCGCGTCAGTTCCAGATGGAGAGCAGGATCGCCTGGCCGAGGAACGCGACCAGGTTGTAGCCGACGCTGAGGACGGCGAGCCCGGCCTTTCGCCGTTCGAACGCGACCGACTGGTTCGCGATCGGGATCACGATCCCGACGACGAGCAGCAGGACGACGTGGACGGCCGCCATCGGTCCGCCGCCTCCGAGTCCGGCGAGGAGCTGCGCGAGCACCCACGCCGTGACCAGCGCCAGCAGGAAGGAAACGCCGTAGGTCTTCAGCGGGCTGAATCCGGCGGCGATCTCTTCCTCCGTCGTCTCCATGAGCTCCAGCCAGCGCTTGCCGAACAGCGGGCCGTACCAGAGCGAGCCCACGACCATCGGGACCAGCCCCGCGACCAGGATGGCCAGGTAGTTCACATCGTGCATGCGGTTCCTCTTCAGTCCTGCGGGACTTCGATGCCCGCCTTTTCGAGCTCCCAGAGCACGGCGTCGGCGAACTCGTTCAGGGAACTCTGGAGGCGGCGGCCGTTGATGAAGATCGTGGGGGTGCCGGTGACCTGCAGGCGCACCGCCTCGGAGATGTCGAAGTCGAGAGCCGCCTGCGCCCCCGGGTCATCGAGACACGCCGCGAACCTCGCCCGGTCGAGCCCCGCCTCCTCGGCGATCCCGATCACGTCGGACCGGTCGGGATCCGTCGGAGGCGAAACGTACACCCGGTCGTGATAGTCCCAGAACCTGCCCTGGCGGTCGGCGCACACGGCGCCCAGGGCCACCCGGCACGCCCCGGGATGGACCATCCGGGGGATGTGGCTGGCGCACGTCGGATCAAGCGGGTAGTTCCGGTAGTAGAGCTCGACATGGGGCCCGGTGGGGCCGTCGGAGTACTGGTCGTAGGCGAGCGCGAACCGGCGGCAGGAGGGGCAGAGGAAATCGGAGAAGGTGACGATCGTCACCGCAGCGCCCTCCGGCCCCTTGCGCGGGGCGCCCTCGAGGCTCACGCTCTCGACGCGCGCCTGCCGGAAGGTCGGATTCCGCCACTGCGGCGCCACGCCGGCGGCGCTCAGCGGCGGAAGCGGCCGAGCCGGATCCTCCGATGCGCCCGCCTTCGACCGGACGCCGAGGATGGAGACGTCCACCTCGTCCGCCTCGCCGCGCTCGCGGAGGCCGTCGTTCACCACGAGGACGGCCGCCACCACGATGCCGGTCGCGAGCCAGAACGCCCGAACCGCGAGCCGCTCCACCGCCGCGCCTGAAGCCGGTTCCCGCTGTCCCGCCGCGCCTGCTGACGCCGGTTCCCGATCTCCCGCCGGGCCTGACGCCGGCGCCCGCTGTCCCGGACGGACCGCGGGCCACAGGCTCCACAGCGCGACCACGTTGGCGCCGTAGGTCCAGATGCACAGCGAGCAGAACGCGCCGATGGAAAACGCCTGAACCCCGAACAGGAAGACATCCACCAGGAGCGCCAGCCCCACGAGCAGCAGAGCCAGCCGACCTGGTCGGCTGGCGGGCTCGAGGCCGGCGAGAAGCGCCAGCGCGATCAGGGCTCCCACCGACACGAAGAACGCCAGGCCGATGGCGGCGAGCGGGACTCCGGCAACCGCCGACCACGAGCTCGCCGCCACCTCGGTGCATCCCGAGGAGGTCGGATCGCAAGCCGCGGCGGCGAGCGCGCCGGCATCGAGTCCATGGTGACGAAGCAGCAGCACGGCCGAGACCGCCGCCCCGAACCCGGTGGCGGCGAGCGCGAGACCGAGCCGCGCCCGCGAGGCATTCTTCGGGCTGGACATGGCCGGGCGAAGTCTATCCGGCCCTTCCCGGCCGCTCGTAGCCGGTCACGTACGGGGGCGCCTCGATGTCCGCCGGCAGATCCGGCGCCGCCGCCGGCGGCCCCCAGACCGTCCGCGCCGGCAGCAGCCCCGCCCAGTGGGGCAGCTCCAGGTCCTCGTCGTCGTCCACGGGAGGCCCGCTCCGCGCCTTGGCCGAGGCCTCGTGGATGGGCATCTCGACGACGAGCGTCGCGCGCAGCTCGATCTCGCTGGCCGGCCGGGAATCCGCCGCGCGGCCCGGCACCAGCCGGTCCACGAGGCGATCGAGGGCGCGCCGCTTGGCCTCCTCGTCCCGGACTTCGGACGTGCGGCCGAGAACGACCACCGAGCGGTAGTTCATCGAGTGGTGAAATGCCGACCGGGCCAGCACCAGACCATCGAGGAGGGTCACCGCGACCGCCGCCTCGACGCCGGATGCGAGAAGACGCATCAGGCGGCTCGCCGACGACCCATGGAGGAGGATCCGGTCCCCGTCGCGGGCGTAGCCCATGGGGATCACGAACGGGGCCCCGTCGTGGACGAAACCCACATGAGCCACCAGCCCTTCATCGAGGATGGGGTCTATGGCCGACCGGTCGTAGGCGCCGCGGGCGGGGAGGCGGCGAACGCGGGTGCGGGGGGTCGGGGGAGCCGCCTGGGGCATCGTCAGCTTCGGTCCTCTGGAGTCAGGGCGCCGGGGCGGGGATCAGTTCCCCGAGTGGAGGAGCAGGCGCTTGCGGAGCGTCTCCACGGTCACGAAGCCCACGAGTTCGGCGCCGTCGAGGACCGCGATCGAACGCCGTCCGGCCGCGAACAGCGGGAGCAGGGATGTCGCTGCGTCTCCCGGCGAGACCGTCTTCTCGGTGATGTCGGTCCGCATGAGCCCGCCTGCCGTCAGATCGTCCCAGGTCTCGGCAGGGTGACGGTGCAGATCCGCGACGCGGACCGCGCCCACGAGGCGATCCTCGTCGAGGACGGGAATCTCGGAGTGCGGCGAGCCCATGGACGCGAGTTCGTGGCCGCTGGCGCCTCGCTGCGCCGGGAGAACCCGGTAGTCGAGCAGATGGCCGGCCGTGATCTCGCCGAGCGTGTCGGCGATCCAGAGATGCCGGGTGATTTCGCCCGCCTGCCCCCGGAGGTGGAAGCCGATAAGGACGAACAGCGCTCCGAACACGAGCTGGGCGCCGCCCCCTCCGGCGCCGGCGCCGAACAGCGCGAGCACCCCGAACCCGACGAACAGCAGCCCGAAGGAGCGTCCGGCGGCGGTGACCGCCCGGGTCGCCGCGACCGGGCGATCCCAGACCGACCAGAGGACGGCGCGCAGGATGCGACCTCCGTCGAGAGGAATCGCCGGGATCAGGTTGAACGCCAGCAGCAGGAGGTTGATCAGGGCCAGGTTCGAGGCGACGGCCCGGACGGGGTCCAGCGTCGGGACCGCGCCGAGCCCCACGAGGGCGAAACCGGCGAGGAGAACCAGCGTCGCGATCGGGCCGGCTACCGCGATCCGCAGCTCGGACCGCGGGTCGGGGGGCTCGCGGACGAGATCGGTGCTCCCGCCGAGGACCTTCAGCGTGATCCGCTTCACTCCGAGTCCCGCCCGCGACGCCACGACGGCGTGCGCCGCCTCGTGGAGCAGCACCGACACGAGCAGGAGCAGGCTGGTGAGACCCCCGAGCCCGACGGCGGCGACGGTCGGCAGAGCCGGATCGGACCGAACGTAGATGACGGCGAACAGCGCCGAGAGCAGAGTCATCAGGACGAGCCACGAGGTGTGGATCCGGATCGGAAACCGGCGCCGACCCGTCGTCGCCCCGCCGCTCACGGGGGCGATCCCCCGGACGATGTCGGAGGCGATGTCGGACCGGATGCGGGCGCCGGACCGGCGGCGGGATCGCGCTCCAGAACGAGCACCCGATCGCCGACGGCGAACTCGCGATCGAGCCAGGCGTGGTTCACTCGAAGAAGCTCCCCGACTGGAGCCTCGCTGGTGGCCGCGAACCGCCGGATCACCTCGCGCCCCGGGCCCGGACGCTCGACCGCCCTCGCCCGGAGCCGGAGGGGACCGGGCGCTGGCTCGTCCCACAGCCGATCTGCCGTGCCGAGCAGACCCAGAAACGCCGTTTCGCACTCGACGAAGCTCGCCTGGCCGCACTCCGCCGCGAGTTCGACCCAGGCCCCTGGAGTTCGCAGGATGGCCACGAAACCGAACGCGGCCAGCCCGTCGCGCCACCGTGCCCGAACACCGGGGAAACCGCGGACGCGCACGACCTCCGCCAGCGTCGCCTGCTTCCCCGCCGCCTCCGCGTCCACCGCAATCCGGGCGGCCAGTCGGTCGAACAGGTCAAGCTCCCCCGCCAGCGAACCGTCCACCGGCGGCTCGCCCTCCGGGAGAGCCATTTCACGCACGGTCAGCGACGGGTCGGGGCTCTCCTGCTCGCCAGCCGCCGCCCGGAACCGCCGCCGGCCGTCCGCCACGAATCGGCGTCCACCGGGAAGAGCGAGCTGCAGATCCGCCACCGGCAGCAGCAACCGGGCGCCCACCGCCGCGCCGAACTCCGGTCGGTGGCCGTACACGAGACCGGCGAGGAGATCGATCCATTCCGCCGGATCGGCTTCGGGTCGTGACGGGGCGCTCTCTTCGACCGGCGCCGGACGGGTCTCGGGCGCAGTGAGCGGGAGCGTGGGCGACTGGGACTGCTCGACGAGCGGGAGCGACAGCGACAGGGGCTGCTCCACGAGGGCTTCGCCCCGCGCCGCCCGAAAGCCGCCGCCACCGAATCGGGAGGCAGCCACCCCCATCAGGGCTTCGAAACCGGCGACGCCATCCAGGGCGACCAGGGCGCCCCGGGTCAGGAAGACGGACCGGTCGGCGAACAGCAGCGCGTCCGGTTCGGGGTCGTCGAGGACAGCCAGCCGCCAGCCCCGGCCCACCGCCGAAGCGGAAGGCCTCGGGTCGAGCGCCGCCAGCCCGGCCTCGAGAACCGGTTCGGCGATCCGGCCCAGTTCGGCCGCGAGATCCTCGTCCGGATAGAGACCGCGCTCCTGCTCGATGGCCGCCCGGGCCCGCTCTCCGGCGGCGATCGCCGCCGCGTCCGGAAGGTCCAGGCCGCCTCGCGCCGCGCAGCCGAACCCGGTCAGAAGGAGCGCCGCGAGGCCCGCGCGCTGAGCCGGACGCATCCAGGGGCGCACCCACGGGCCCATCCAGCCGCCGCGCCGGGGCATCCCGCTCACGGAAGAACCCACCGAAGCGTCAGGGAGTCGGTTGCGTGGCGAGGCGAATCCGCTGACCGCAGCCCGGCCCGGGTCCGGAAGCACCGTCCGGGAGAGGGGCGCTCCATTGCGCGACGCGGCCCCGAGATTCGGCCGGGAACCGGAGGCGAAGGGCGATGCCCCGGAACAGGCTACCGACCGGAGGCGCCGCGCCGGAGAGCGGCGATCCGGCCCCTCAGAGGTAGAACTCGGTGTTGATGTCCCGGTACTCGTCCCACTCCTCGGGGAGCTCTTCGTCGGGGAAGATGGCCGTCACCGGGCAGGCGGGCTCGCAGGCGCCGCAGTCGATGCACGTGTCCGGGTCGATGTAGAGCTGTTCGACATCCTCGAAGTCATCTTCGTCGGGCGTCGGGTGAATGCAGTCCACCGGGCAGACATCCACGCAGGCGGTGTCCTTGGTTCCGATGCACGGCTCAGCAATCCAGTAGGACATGGATGCGAAAGGCCTCCTTGGGAAGCGATCTTGGAGAGAGAAGAGAGGGAGAGCGCCGGCTCAGGCCAGATCGAGCAGCCTCTGAGCGATCTCGCTGATCTGCTCCAGCGCGCCTCCGAATAGTATCCCAACGACGTTGGGCGTCACGAGGGCAAGCAGCAGCGCTCCGTCGAGCCGACTGAAGCGCAGGGCGGGGAGTTCGCCGTCGCCCGGATCCACGGCCATGATCCGGAGCACCTTGATGTAGTAGAAGGCCGCCACGGCGCTGTTCAGGACGCCGACGACCGCCAGCCAGCCGAGTTCCGCCTCGACGGCCGCCGCGAAGACATACAGCTTGGCGAAGAAACCGGCGAACGGGGGGATCCCCATGAGCGAGAAGAGGAAGATCCCCATCGCGACCGTCAGCAGGGGCGACCGCTTCCAGAACCCGGCGTAGCCCTCCAGCTCGAACGTCCCGGTGACCCGGTGCACCAGGATCACGACGAGGAAGGCGCCCAGGTTCATGAACAGGTAGATGACGAGATACGTGACGATGGCCCCGATCCCTTCCGAGCTCAGGGCCGCGGCGCCGATCAGGATCGTCCCGGCGTGCGCGATCGAGGAGTAGGCGAGCAGCCGCTTCATGTTCGTCTGGAGCAGCGCCGCCACATTCCCGAGCGTCATCGTGACCACGGCGAGGACGATGATCAGTCCCTGCCAGTCCACGCCGCCGACCGCGGCGAAGGTTCCGTCGGCGCCCGGCTGCGCGATTCCGGAATAGAAGAAGCGGATGAGCACCGCGAACCCGGCGGCTTTCGGGCCCACCGACAGGAACGCGGTAACCGGCGTGGACGCCCCGGTGTACACGTCGGGGCACCAGAAGTGGAACGGAACGGCGGCGATCTTGAAGCCGATGCCTCCCGCCACGAGGAGCAGGACGAGGATCAGAGCCGGGCCGGCGTCTTCGGCCGCGAGCGCGGCCCGAACGCCGTAGAGATCGAGGGTTCCGGTGAGGCCGTAGAGCAGCGACAGCCCGAACAGCATCACGCCGGTCGAGACGGCGCCGAACAGGATGTACTTGAGCGACGCCTCGTTCGAGAGGCGGTCCGAACTCCGGTAGCCGACCATGATGTAGGACGCCACCGAGACGGTCTCGAGCGAGAGGTAGATCATCACCAGGTTCACGGACCCGGCCATCCACATCAGGGCGGCGGTGACAGTCAGCAGCAGCGCGACCATCTCGCCCATTCGCGCGCCGTCGAGCTCCTTCGCCCGCAGGCTGAAGAGCAGCGTGAAGATCGCCGTCAGCGCGAACAGCGGTCGAAGGACGCCGAGGAGCCCGTCGTCCGCGATCATGGAAGCGAACAGGCTGCCGCCGCCCGGCTCGCCGAGCGAGGCGACGAACGCCGCTCCGAGGCCGGCGAGCGTCAGCCCGACCAACAGGTTGCGGCTCCTGGCGAGGGACCACGCTTGCGTGGCGAGGTCGGCGACGATGACCACGGCGAGCGCCCCCATGAGGAGGAGCTCGGGGAGGAAGCGTCCCAGGCTGGCGAGTGCGTCGGACACCGGGCTACCCCTTCAGCTCCGCGGCCTTGTCCAGGTTGACCTGCTTCGTGATGCGGTAGAGCGACATCACGATGGCGAGGGCGACCGCCGCTTCGCAGGCCGCCACCACGATCACGAGGAGCGCGAACACCTGTCCGCCGAGCGCGCCCTCGATGAAGCGGGAGAAAGCCACGAGATTGATGTTCGCCGAGTTGAAGATCAACTCGATGCACATGAGGACGTTCACCGCGTTCCGGCGGGTCAGGATGCCGAAGACGCCCACCGAGAAGAGGGCGGCCGAGACGATGAGGTAGTGCTCGAGCGGAATCACGGCCGGGTCCTCCGCCGGACCAGCATCGCGGCCCCCATCAGCGCGATGAGCAGGAGAACCGACGCGATCTCGAAGGGCAGCAGGTAGTCGCCGATGAGCAGCTTCCCGAGCGGCTCGCTCGTGGGACCGGGGGCGCCGGTGTCCATCGCGTTCCAGTCCACCGAGCGGATGATCCAGACCAGCACCGCGAACACGAGGCCGGCGGCCACCGCGCCCGGAAACACCTGAACCGCCCCGGTCGAGATCTTCAGGTCGTAGATCCGGTTCGTGAGCATCACCCCGAACAGGAGAAGGGTCAGGATGCCGCCCACGTAGATGAGCACCTGCGCTCCGGCGAGGAAGTCGGCCCCGAGGAACACGTAGAACGCCGCGACTCCGACCAGCGTCGCGACCAGCGCGAAGGCGCAGTGCACCAGGTTCCGGCCGAGCACGACATAGAGGGCCGAGCCCAGCATCACCAGACAGGCGCCGTAGAAGACGACCTGCGCTGCGGTCATGTCCATGGAACCTCCCGTTGCCTGCTCAGCGGCCCGCCGCCGGGGGAGTCGGAGCGGCCGCGGTGCGCGGTTCCTTGGCGAAGCGGTAGAGCAGATCGCCCTTCGCCGCGCCGCCGAACTCGAAGTTGGGGGTCATCTGGATGCAGTCCGTGGGACAGGGGAAGACGCAGAGCTGGCAGTAGCAGCACAGCGACATGTCGATGTCGAACTGAACCACGGTCTGCTTGATCGCCCTCCCGGTGGCCGCGAAGATCGGCGGAGAGGTGCGGAGACGCTTCTCGTTCTCGATGTGGATGCAGTCCACCGGACAGGCCCGCTCGCACTGCTTGCAGCCGATGCAGTCCTCGATCTTGACGTGGAGCCGCATCCGGGAGCGCTCCATGAGCGACTCCTTCGGGATGTCGAGCGGCGACTTCCAGCGCTCCTCCGGGAGTTCGTCGGCCGTGTACTGCTGGGTGACCGACCGGGTGAACAGATGGCGCAGGGTGACCCCCATGCCGATCAGGACGGTACTGAGGCTCTCCCAGATGTCGAGGAAATAGCGCTTCATGCGTGGGTCCTGGGGATACGAGGGGGCGAGTGGTTGGGGTTCGGGAGGGCGGAGCGGCTCAGAGGATGCTCTTCAGCACCGCGACGACGACGAGGAGGAAGAAGGAAATCGGGATGACGTACTTCCAGCAGACCGCCATGAGCTGGTCCACCCGAAGCCGCGGCAGGGTCCAGCGGAGCCACATCTGCACCACCACGAGGCCGAACGCCTTGGCGAACAGCAGGAGCGGATTCGACCCCACCGGACCCACCCAGCCGCCGAGGAACAGGAGCGCCGCCAGCATCGAGATCAGCAGCATGTTCCCGTATTCGGCCAGGAAGAAGAACGCGAAGCGCATCCCGCTGTACTCGGTGTGGAACCCGGCGACGAGCTCCGACTCCGCCTCCGGGATGTCGAACGGCGTGCGGTTCGTCTCGGCGAGACCGCAGATGAAGAACAGGACGAACGCGATCAGATTCAGCGGGAAGAGCTGGAAGACGAGCCAGTTGGAGATCCCGAGGAAGCCCCCCGCCTGCGCAGCCACGATCTCGGGGAGCGAGAGGCTCCCGACCTGCGCCACGACCACGAGAACCAGGATGGCGGTCGGGATCTCGTAGCTGACCATCTGCGCGGCGGCGCGCATGCCCCCGTAGAGGGCGTACTTGTTGTTCGATCCCCAGCCCGCCATCAGCACCGAGAGCGCCCCGATCGAGGTGATCGCGATGAAGTAGAGGACGCCGATGTTCAGGTTCGAGACCGCGAGCACGGCCCCGTCCGCGCGCACGCCCCACGGGATGACGACGAACGCCGCGAAGGCGCCGGCGATCGCGACCATGGGCGCAAGTCGGAACAGCACCCGGTCCGCGTCCTTCGGGACCAGGTCCTCCTTGAACAGCAGCTTGACGCCGTCGGCGAAGCTCTGCAGCAGGCCGTGCCATCCGACCCGCATCGGCCCCAGCCGATCCTGGACATGGGCCGCCACCTTCCGTTCGAGCCAGATCGCGTAGATCGGGTTCAGCGCCAGCACCGCGACGAACCCGACAGTGCCGAGCGTGACCGCGACGGCGTGCTGCAGGCCCGCCGGAACCGCATCCCGAATCCACTCGGAGAGCACGGCCGACACGAACGGCAGCGCCGCGATCGTCACGAGCACGACTGTCGCGAGCACGATCGGGATCGCGGTCAGCGGCCCCATGAGCCGCATTTCGACCTGGCGGAAGCGGGTGATCACCGGTCGATTTCTCCCAGGACGATGTCGAGGCTGCCGATGATCGCGATGATGTCCGCGATCATCTCGCCCCGAGTGATCTCGTGGAACAGGCCCATGGCCACGAAGCAGGGAGAGCGTCCCTTCACCCGGTACGGGATCGGCTTCTTCTGGTCGGCCACGATGTAGAAGCCGAGCTCGCCGCGGGGCGCCTCGCTGCGACAGTAGGCCTCGCCTGCAGACGGACGGATGAAGCGGGGCACGTTCTCGCGAACATCCCCCTCCGCCGGCAACCGCTCGAGCGCCTGGCGGACGATCCTGACGCTCTCGTACATCTCCCGGACCCGGACGAAGTAGCGGTCCCAGCACGAGCCGATGGGCCCGTGCGCCCCGGTCCCGGTGATGACGTCGAAGTCGTAGTCCTCGTAGCCGAGGTAGGGGTCGTCCCGACGAAGATCCCACGAGATTCCCGATCCGCGCAGGTTCGGCCCGGAGAGCGCGTAGTCGCGCGCCATCTCCGGCGGGATGATCCCGACGTCGCCCGTCCGGCGGATGAAGATCTTGTTGTGGCTGAGGAGCCGGTCCACTTCGTCGAGCACGGGAACGAACTCGTCGAGGAAGCGACCGCAGCGGTCGGTCCAGCCGTCGGGAAGGTCGTGGGATACGCCGCCCACCCAGTTGTAGTTGTAGAGCAGGCGGGCGCCGCACAGCCATTCGAACAGGTCGAGAACCCGCTCGCGCTGCTGGAAGCAGAGGAGGAACGGGGTGAACGCCCCGATGTCCATCCCGTAGGTGCCCATCGCGAGGAGGTGGCTGGCGATGCGCTGGAGCTCGGCGGTGATGATCCGGATGCAGGCGACCCGCTCGCCGACCGTGATGCCGAGGAGCTTCTCGACCGTCAGGGCGTAGGCGAGGCTGTTGCCCATGGACCCCACGTAGTCCATCCGGTCGGTGAACGGGATGACGCCCTGGTAATCGATGTTCTCGGCGTGCTTCTCGAAGTTGCGGTGCAGGTAGCCGATGTGGGGGCGGCTGTCCTTGATGATCTCGCCGTCGGTCTTGAGCTCGATCCGCAGCACCCCGTGGGTCGAGGGGTGCTGGGGCCCCATGTTGAGGATCATCTCGTCCTCTTCGAGCTCGTCGGGCGAGAACGCGTAGGAGTTGTCGGGCGGCAGATCCTCGTCGTAGAGCGTGACGGTCGGAGCTCCGTCGAACCCGGTGGACCCGGGGAGGCGCGGAGAACTCATCGCGAGCGAACTCCGGGCGGGTTCGCGCCGGACGGGACCGGGTTCGGCTTCATTCGGCGCACGGGGTTCAGTCGAAGGGCCCCACGCCGCTCATCTGGCCGGTCTCGGCTCGCTCGTGCATCTGGCGACCGGGCTTCACGGGGATCTTGTGCCATGTGTCGGGCCACTCCCAGTCCCGAAGCAGCGGGTGGCCGGGCCAGTCCGCCGGAAGGAGGATCCGGCGATGGTCGGAGTGTCCCTCGAACCGCACGCCGAACAGGTCCCAGGTCTCGCGCTCGTGCCAGTTCGCCGCCTTCCACACGCCCTCCAGCGTGGGCAGGCGCCCGCCCGAACGGGGAACCCGGACCTTGAGCACGATCCAGTGCTTCCGGGTCAGCGAGAACAGGTGGTACACGACTTCGATCGCGGGCGGATCGGCCTTCGGCCAGTCCACCCCCGAGAGGCAATGCAGCGTGTCGAAGTCGAGCTCGGGATCCGACTTGAGGAACTTCGCCGCCTCGAGGAGGCGTTCGCCCGGGAGTCGGATCCAGGGGTCGGCTGCCTCGGCGTCCGCCTCGAAGGCTCCGTCCCCGAGGGCGAGGCGCGCGGCCAGCCGCTCGATGATTCCGGCGCCGGTCACGCGGCCGACACCTCCACGCCCGCCTTCATCGGCGCCGGAGCGCGGCCGGGACGGGGATCTTCGAGGAGCGACTTCTCCCGGATGCGATCCTGGAGCGCCATGATCCCGTAGAGGAGCGCCTCCGGCCGGGGGGGGCAGCCGGGAACGTACACATCCACCGGGATGATCTGATCCACGCCCTTGACGACGTGGTAGCCGTGCTGCCAGTAGGGGCCGCCGTTGTTGGCGCAGCTCCCCATCGAGATGACGTACTTGGGCTCCGGCATCTGGTCGTAGAGCGTCCGGACCCGGAGGGCCATCTTGTGGGTCACCGTGCCCGCCACGATCATCACGTCGGACTGGCGGGGCGTGGCCCGGGGGATCAGCCCGAGGCGATCCCAGTCGAACCGGCTGGCGCCGGTGGCCATCATCTCGATGGCGCAGCAGGCCAGCCCGAAGGTCATCGGCCACAGCGCCGAGAGCCGCGCCCAGTTCACGACCGCGTTCACGGTGGTGAGCGCGACCTGATTGCGGCCGAGTGTTCCGATCAGATCCAAATCGTCGTCCTTCCCTGATCCCGAGCCGGGAACGCGTCGCCTTTCGCCGCCCTCGGGCGGCTCAGGCCGAGCCTCCCGTCGGGGCCGCCGCCGGAGAGGCGCCGCGGCGCTTCAGGGCGCGCCGCTCCTCGGTGCGCACCCATTCGAGATCGCCCTTCACCCAGACGTCGGCGAGCCCGAGCACCAGCATCCCGAGGAACAGCAACCCGGCTGCGAGGGCGCCCGGGCCGAGGTCGAGGTAGGCGAGGGCCCACGGAAGCAGCATCACCGCTTCCACGTCGAAGATGAGGAACACGAGCGCGAACACGTAGAACCGGATGTTGAACTGAACCCCCCACGGCGTCCCGACCGGGTTTTCGCCGCACTCGTACGGCATCGCCTTCGCCGGGAGAGGATTCACCGGGCGGACGAGCGAGGAAACAGCCAGCGTCACCGCGACGAAGGCCACGCCGAAGACGGTCGCTACGAGGATGCCGAGGTATTCGCCCATGAAGATCCGAAGCGCCCGCGGGGCGCTGGAGACAGGCAGAATTCTACCGGGCGACCCGCCCGGAGGTAAAGACCACACGTTCCCCGACCCTCGCGCCGCCCCTCCCCGGCATCGGGACGGCGGCCCCCAGCGACCCCGGCCGCTTCGCCTCGCCGTCGTGATCCCGACGCTCGACGCCGCATCCGATGTGGAGGCCGCCATCCGCTCGACGCCCTCCGAAGCCGAGGTGGTCGTCGTGGACGGGGGCAGCTCCGATCGGACCGCCGCCATCGCGAGGTCCGCCGGCGCCCGCGTGCTGCGCTGCCTCCCGGGGCGCGCCCGGCAACTGAACGCCGGCGCCCGGGAGGCCGGTGGAGACGCGCTCCTCTTTCTCCACGCCGACTGCCGCCTCCCGCCGGACGCCGCCGAACAGGTGGCCGGAGCGCTCGCCCGCCCGGAGGTCGTCGGCGGCTGGTTCCCCCAGCGGGTGGACTCGGCGAGCCGGCTCCTCCGGGCCGGGGCTCGGGGGGCGAACCTCCGGGCCCGACTCCTTCGCCTGCCCTACGGGGATCAGGCCATCTTCTGTCGGCGAAGCGCCTTCGATGCGGTCGCCGGGTTTCCCGAGGAACCGATCATGGAGGACGCCGGGTTCGCGCGCCGCCTCCGGGCGTTCGGGCGGTTGCGGCCCGCGACCTCGCCGGTGACGACCGGAGACGAGCACTGGCGGCGGCTCGGGGGCGCGCTCACCGCCGCGCTCGACTACGCGACCCTTCTCGCGTGGCTCGCCGGGATCCCGCCCCGCCGCATCGCCCCCGCCTACGACCGCCTGCGGCGAAAGCGCTGACCCGATTCCAGAAGCACGCTCCGGCTGACGACCGTCCCCCGGCCTGAGCCGGACTGGAAGGCCGATCCCGACGGAATCCGGCCCGGTCAGGTTCTGTCCTCCCCTTCCCCGATACTGGCCTCATGGAACTTGCGCTCTTCCTCGGAGGCGTCCTGCTCGCCGCCGTCCTGGTCTGGTTCGTCGTCCTGCCCAAGGCCCGCTCCGCCGCCGCGACAGGGGAACGGCGACGAACGGAAGCTCGGGTGGAGGAGTGGAAACGCCGGATCTCGGCTCTCGACGAGCTGGCCGAGGAGAAGTCGAGGCTCGAAACCCGGCTCGGAGAGGAACGACAGCGGAACACGGAACTGGGCCTGTCCCTCGCCCGCGCCGAACAGGCCGCGGCAAGGATCCCGGGGCTCGAAGAGGAGCTCGCACGTCGGGCGCGGGAGGTCGGCCAGGCGAACGAGAACGCGGCGAAGGCCGAGGCCGCCCTCGAATCGGAGCGCGAAGGAATCGCCCGGCACCTCGCGACCGAGCAGCGCGCCGGGGTGGAGCGGCTCGAGGCCCAGCGCCGAACGACCCAGGAGGCACGCGATCGCATCGCGAAGCTGGAGAAGGAACTCGCCGAGGCCCGGACCCGAGCCTCGCACCTCGAATCCGAGCTGCGGCAGGTCAGCTCCAGCGCTGCCGAGGCCGAAGCCACCCTCGCCACCGAGCGCGAGGCGCATGCGGTCCAGCTCGCCACCGAGCGCGAAGCCCACACCCGCCAACTGGCCGCCGAGCATCGAGCCCGGGAGGAGCAGATCGAGACCCTCGGGAAGGCGGAGGCGGCTGGCGGCGAACGCATCGCGAAGCTGGAGAAGGAACTCGCCGAAGTGCGGGCCCGCGCATCGAGCCTCGACGCCGAGCTGCTCCAGGTCAGCTCCGGCGCGGCCGAGACCGAAGCCACCCTCGCCACCGAGCGCGAGGCCCACGCCCGGCAACTGGCGACCGAGCGGCGCAGGCACGAGGAACGGCTGGAGGCCGAGCAGACGGGCAATAACGCGCGTCTCGACGAACTCCGGAAACTGGAAAACCAGGTGCAGGAGGTCTTCGGCGCCCTGTCCGACAAGGCGCTCCGGGAGAGCAGGAAGGACTTTCTCCGGCTCGCCGAGGAGCAGTTCAAACGGCACCGATCGAGCGCCGGCGACGATCTGGAGAAGCGACAGGCCGCGATCACTCAGCTCGTCAGCCCGTTGCGGAAGCGGCTCGATCAGCTCGACCAGCAGATGGGCGATCTCGAGTCGAAGCGCGAAGGGGCCTACCAGGCGATCCGCGAGCAGGTCCAGTCCCTCAAGCAGGGGCAATCCGAGCTCCGGGAGGAGACAGGGCGCCTGGTCACCGCCCTGCGACGCCCCGAAGCACGCGGCCGGTGGGGAGAGATCCAGTTGCGGCGCGTCCTCGAAGCGGCCGGACTGGTGCGCGGACAGGACTTCGTGGAGCAGTCCCCCCTCCCCGGGAGCGAGGGCGCGCTTCGTCCCGACGTGATCCTCCACCTGCCGGGGGACAAGGCGATCGTGGTGGATGCCAAGACGCCGGTCGACGCCTATCTTCGGGTCGTGGATGCGACGGACGAAGAGAAGCGCTCCCGGGCTCTCAAGTCCCACGTGCGCCAGGTTCGGGCGCAGGTGGAAAACCTCGCCAGCAAGCGCTACTGGGACGCGCTCAGCGGGACGCCCGACATCGTGGTGATGTTCGTGCCGGGCGAAGCCATCTTCTCGACGGCCATGCAGGCGGATCCCGACCTGTTCGACTTCGCGGTCGGGAAGAATGTCCTCATCACGACACCGACGACATTCATCGCGCTGGCGAAGGCCATCCACTACGGCTGGCAGCAGGATCGCGCGGTGCGGAAGACGAGGGAGATCGTCGAACTGGGCAAGAAGGTCTTCGACCGCGTGGAAAAGTTCCGGGAGCACCTCGCCGATCTGGGCAGGGCGCTGAATACCGCGGTGAAGCGCTACAACGCGGGCGTCGGCTCCTTCGACAGCCGCCTGCGCCCGGCGACGCGACAGCTCTCCGCGATGCAGGACATCGGCTCGGTCGAGATCGTGGAGACCGCGGTGCGTGGCCTGCCGGCCGAATCCGGCGGCGACCTCCGCGACGGTCGGGAGACCCAGCCACGGCTCCACGAGTCGGCGGCGTCAGGATCCGGGACTCCGGGAGCGGAGAGCACCGGGGAGGCGCCCGTAACCTCGACAGCATCCAGGGAGCCGCCGGGCCTGCTTCCATCGAGAACGCCTTCGAGCGGGTCGGGCGCTCCCGCGAGCGAGTCCACCCCGCGGCGGCGGGCGCGGGACTCGCAGGGCCCCGGCAAGGCGCTCTCCTGGGACGAGGCCACGCTGGCAGCGGTCCACCGCTTCTGCGATGCGACCGGGGAGGAGGAGTTTCGCGGGAGGGACCTGATCCGCGCTGAGTTCGAGGCGATCCGGCGCGACACCCGAGCGACGACGCGGCAGCACGGCACCGTTGCCTTCGCGCTCGCCCGGCTGGCTCGGAAGGGCCATCTGAAGCGGATTGCGACCGGACGCTACCGCCGTCCCGCGCGCTCGGGATGACGATGGCGAGGTCCGGCTCGCCGCTACACTGCGGATATGGCGTCCTCGAAGCTCCGGAGTCCCTTTCGGCCCGGGGCCGGCAGGCTCCCTCCCTACTTCGCCGGGAGGGAGCGCGAGCAGGAGGTCTTGCGCCAATTCGTCGAGCCGTTGCGCGCAGGCCACCCGGCGCCAAGCGATCTGGTTCTCTACGGACCGCGCGGCAACGGCAAGACCGCGCTCCTCGGCTGGCTGCAGAACGAAGTGGCTGCGGCGAATTCGGGTGGAGGCCGGGGGCAGGAACTGGAGTCCCTCTGGTTCACGCCGGACGAGGTGAGCCCGGTGGCCAGCCTTGTCTCTCGCATCGGTCCCCGTTCGTGGCTGGAGGAACTCGGGATCACCCGTCTGTCGGTTCCCGACGCCGTCGAAGTCGGGCTGCAACGCGACGAGGAGTTTCGGGGGCGTCTCCTCTCGGAGGCGCTCGCCGCGCGGGTTCGCAGGAACCCGCTGATCCTCCTTCTCGACGAGGCGCACGGGCTCGATCCGTCGGCGGGGAGGGCGCTGCTGAACGCGGTGCAGCGCGTGGGCCGTCGCGCGCCCCTCCTGCTGGTTCTGGCCGGAACCCCGAATCTGCGTTCACGGCTGCGGACGATGGACGCCTCGTTCTGGCCGAGGGCCCGGCACCTCCCGATCGGCAGGCTTCCGGAGACCGCGGCCGGGGACGCCGTCCGGATTCCGCTGCGGCGCGCCGGGGTCGGAATCGCCGTGGACCCGCTCCGCGATGTCGTGACCGCCAGCCAGCGCTATCCCTTCTTCCTGCAGCTCTGGGGCGACGAACTCTGGCGCGCCGCGAACTCGGGAGGGGGATCGCTCGGCGCGATCGGCGTCGAGGTGGTGCGCGAGGCGGCGCGGGGCGTCACCGAGCGGACCGACCTCTACTACCTCGAACGCTACGAGGAGCTCGAAGAGCGGAACCTCCTGCCAGTAGCGTGGGCCCTGGCCGACGCTTTCGGCGCCGGGCGCGCGCAGCGGAACGTGGTGGCGCGTCTGGACGCCACCGAGGTCCGGGAGGCGGTGCGGCGCGGCCTCGGCGAGGGAACCCCGGCGGCCATTCGGAAGGCGACCGAGACCCTCTTTCACCTCGGCGTCATCTGGAGATCGGGCGGCGTTCCGGACTGGGAACCGGGTATCCCCAGTCTCCTGGACTACCTCTGGAGGTACACGCCGGACGAGGATCGTCCCCCGCTTCGGTCGGACCGCTGACAGTCGTCAGCCCGCCAAGGTCCGGGCTGCCCGCTCCTGCGCCTCGACGACCGCGATGGCGACCACATCCACGATCTCCTCGACGCTCGAGTTGCGCTGGAGGACATGGACCGGGCGCCGCAGGCCGGTGACCAGTGGCCCGATGGCCTCGGCGCCGCCCAGCCGCTGCAGAAGCTTGTAGGCCACGTTCCCCGCTTCGAGACTCGGGAAGACCAGCACGTTCGCGGCCCGGTCGAGCCGCGAGAACGGGTAGTCCTGGCGCAGGATCTCGGCCACGACCGCCGTGTCGGCCTGCATCTCGCCGTCCACCATCAGGTCGGGCGCGCGCCGCCGGAGGATCCGGACCGCGTCCCGGACCTTGTTGGAGCGCGGATGGGGGGCGTTCCCGAAGTTGGAGAAGGACAGCATGGCCACCCGTGGCTCGACATCGAACCGGCGCGCCACCTCGGCGGCCTGGATCGCGATGTCGGCGAGCTCCTCCGAATCGGGGTCGATGTTCACCGTGGCGTCGGCGAAGAACTTGATCTCGTTCTCGAACACCATCAGATAGACGCCCGCCACCCGGAGCACGTCCGGACGGGTGCGAACCACCTGAAGCGCCGGACGGATCGTCTCCGGGTAGTGCTGGCTGACGCCCGCGACCATCGCGTCGGCGTCTCCCTGGTGGACCATCATGGCCCCGAAGTAGTTCGGATTCCGCAGCAGTTCCCGGGCCTTCACCGCATCCACGCCGCGCCGCCTCCGCAGCGCGAACAGCTCGCGCGCATAGGTCTCGGCGCGGGGAGCGTCATCCCCGGCAGTGAGGATCTCCACCGCGCCGTGGTCCACGTCGAGACGCTCGCACTCCGCGCGGATGACCTCCGGATCGCCGAGGAGGATGGGGCGGGCGATGCCCTCGTCGAGAAGCCGCTGGGCGGCGCGCAGGATCTTGGGCTCTTCTCCCTCGGGGAACACGACCGAGCGCGTCATCTGCCGGGCCCGCCCGACGACCTTGCGCATGACCTCGCGCTCGAGACCGAGGCGCGCTTCGAGCTGGGCCACGTAGGCCTCGTGTTCCACCTCGATCCGCGCCACGCCGCTCTCGATCGCGGCCCGCGCCACCGCCGGGGCCTCCCACAGGAGGACGCGCGAGTCGAAGGGCGACGGGATCAGGTACTCCGGCCCGAACTGCATGCGGTCCTTCCCGTGGGCCTGCATGACCGAGTCGGGCACATCCTCGCGGGCCAGTTCGGCCAGCGCCCGGGCGGCCGCGAGCTTCATCGCCATGTTGATGGAGCGCGCCCGGACATCGAGGGCCCCCCGGAAGATGAAGGGAAAGCCGAGGACGTTGTTGACCTGGTTGGGATAGTCGGAACGACCGGTCGCCATGAACACGTCGGAGCGGGCCTCGTTGGCGTCCTCCCAGGTGATCTCCGGGTCCGGGTTCGCCATGGCCATGACGAGGGGGCGGTCGTTCATCGAGACGACCATCTCCTTCGTCACCGCTCCGGCCACCGAGAGGCCCATGAAGACATCGGCCCCGCGCATGGCGTCGTCGAGCGTGCGCGCCGAAGTATCGAGGGCGTAGCGCTCCTTGAACTCGTTCATGCCCGCCGAGCGCCCGGCGTGGATGACCCCGCGCGAGTCGCACATGACGACATGCTCGTGGAGCACGCCCAGGCTTTCCGCCAGCTCGGCGCAGGCGATCCCGGCGGCGCCGGCGCCGTTGATGACGAGCCGGACCTCGGCCGGATCCTTGCCGGTCAGCTCCAGCCAGCTCAGGAACGCCGCCCCCGAGATGATCGCGGTCCCGTGCTGGTCGTCGTGGAAGACCGGGATCTCCATCTCCTCGCGCAGCCGCGTCTCGATGTGGAAGCAGTCGGGGGCCTTGATGTCCTCGAGGTTGATCCCTCCGAAGGTCGGCTCCAGCGCCTTGACCACCCGGACCACTTCTTCGGGATCCGTGACGTTCAGCTCGATGTCGAAGACGTCGATGTCGGCGAAGCGCTTGAACAGGACGCCCTTCCCCTCCATCACCGGCTTGCCGGCGAGGGGGCCGATGTTGCCCAGACCGAGGACGGCGGTGCCGTTGCTCACGACGGCGACGAGGTTGCCCTTGCCCGTGTACTGGAAGACCGTGGCCGGATCCCGGGCGATCTCGCGGCAGGGCTCGGCGACCCCCGGGGAGTAGGCCAGGGAGAGGTCTTCCTGGGTCTCGGTGGGCTTGGTCGGAACGACCTTCAGCTTCCCCGGTCGGCCCTCGGAGTGGTAGGCGAGGGCCTTCTCTCGCGTGATCACGGCGCTTCCTCGCAGCGGAGCACCGCCCGGTGGCGGGATCGGTGCAAACGAGCGTGGCAGCATATCAGATCGAACGGCATCCCGCCGCGGGAAAAACGCCCGGATTCCGGCCGCTTGCGCCCCGCCCGCCGCGCAGCGAGGGGGCTGGGCTAGCGGGAGAGCTCCCGCGCGATCACGAGGCGCTGGATCTGGTTCGTGCCCTCGTAGATCTGCATCAGCTTGGCGTCGCGCATCAGCTTCTCGACGGGGTACTCCTTGGTGTACCCGTTGCCGCCGAAGATCTGCACCGCGTCGGTCGTGGCCCGCATGGCCATGTCGGTCGAGAAGCACTTCGCGAAGGAGGAGTGCTTCGACGCGCGGCGGCCCGAGTCGACCATCCAGGCGCTCTGCAGCGTGAGCAGGCGGGCCGCCTCGATGTCCTTGGCCATGTCGGCGAGCATGAACTGCACCGCCTGGAAGTCGCCGATGGCCGCGCCGAAGGCCTTCCGCTCGCCGGCGTAGGCCAGCGACTCGTCGAGGGCGCGCTGGGCGATGCCCGTGGCCAGCGCGCCGATCGGCGGCCTCGTGCGGTCGAGGGTCTGCATCGCGACCTTGAATCCCTCGCCCTCCTGGCCGAGCCGCTGCGCCGCGGGGACGCGCACGCCGTCGAACTGCACGACGCGGGTGTCGCTGGCGCGCTGGCCCATCTTGTCCTCCTTCTTGCCGTGCGAGATCCCCGGCGTGTCGGAGGGCACGACGAAGGCGCAGATGCCCTGGTGCCGGCTGGAGGGGTCGAGGGTGGCGAACACCGTGTACAGGTCCGCCTCACCCCCGTTGGTGATCCAGCACTTCGTGCCCTCGAGCAGGTAGTCCTCGCCCTCCTTGCGGGCGCGGAGCTGCAGCCCGGCCACGTCCGAGCCGGCGGCCGGCTCGGACGGCGG
>JAJEAO010000085.1:25000-68261 GCA_022822745.1 Acidobacteriota bacterium | reverse complement strand
CTCGCGCCGGGACCGGGGCCGGCGCCGGCTGGGTCCGGACCGCCTTCAGGATGAACAGGAAGCGGACCGTGTCCCGTTCGATGCGGTCCCACATCTCCTCGAAGAGCGCGAAGGACTCCTTCTTGTACTCGATCAGCGGATTGCGCTGGCCATAGCCGCGGAGCCCGATCCCCTGCTTCAGGTGGTCCATCGCGTGGAGGTGGTCCTTCCACTGCGAATCCACGATGTGGAGCATGATGTAGCGCTCCTGGCGCCGCATCAGGTCCTCCCCGATCTCGGCCTCCTTTTCCGCGTAACGCGCCGGGACCGCCTCCGCCAGCAGTTCCAGCACCTCCCCGCGGCCGAGATGCTCGAACGCCGTCCCGTCGTCCGACTCGGGAGCGAATCCGTACTGGTTGCGAAGCGCCTCGGCCAGGCCGGCGTAGTCCCAGTCGTCGGGATCCTGCTCGGTCGAGAGCCACTGGTCCACCAGAGCTTCGGCGATGCCCGACGCCAGCTCCAGGACGTATTCGCGCTGGTCCTCGCCTTCGAGGATGCGGCGCCGCAGCCCGTACACGGCGACGCGCTGCTTGTTCATCACGTCGTCGTACTCGAGCAGGTGCTTGCGGTAGGAGAAGTTCTGGGCCTCGACCTGCTTCTGGGCGCGCTCGATGGCCCGGGTGACCATCCGCGCCTCGACCGGCACGCCCTCCTCCATGCCGAGCCGCTGCATGAGACCGCTCATCCGATCGCTTCCGAAGATGCGCATCAGATCGTCCTCGAGCGAGAGGAAGAACCGGGAGCTGCCGGGATCTCCCTGACGGCCGGCGCGCCCCCGCAACTGGTTGTCGATGCGTCGCGCCTCGTGGCGCTCGGTGCCAACGATGTGGAGCCCGCCGAGGCCCACGACCTCATCGTGAGCGGCGCGGGTCCGCTCGCGGGCCGCCTGGACGGCGCCCTCCCAGACCTCTCCGGGCGCCTCGGTCCAGTCCACCCCCTGCTTTCGCAGGTCGGCCCTGGCGAGTTCGTCCGGGTTCCCGCCGAGCAGGATGTCCGTGCCGCGCCCGGCCATGTTCGTCGCGATCGTGACCGAGCCGCCGACGCCGGCCTGGGCGACGATCTCGGCCTCGCGCTGGTGGTACTTCGCGTTCAGCACGACATGCCGTACGCGTTGTCGTTTCAGCAGCCGCGAGAGGCGCTCGCTCTTCTCGATCGAGGTCGTGCCCACGAGGATCGGGCGCCCGGCGCGCTGCTCGGCGGCGATTTCCTCGACGATCGCGTTCAGCTTCTCGCGTTCCGTCCGGTACACCACATCGGCGTGCTCGACCCGCACCAGATCGCGGTTCGTCGGGATCGGCACGACCTCGAGCTCGTAGATCCGCTCGAATTCGGTGGCCTCCGTCTCGGCGGTCCCGGTCATCCCGGCGAGCTTTCCGTACATGCGGAAGTAGTTCTGGAAGGTGATCGTGGCGAGGGTCTGGTTCTCCCGCTCGATCTTGACGCTCTCCTTGGCTTCCACTGCCTGATGGAGCCCGTCGGACCACCGCCGCCCCGGCATGAGCCGTCCGGTGAACTCGTCCACGATCACGACCTTGCCGTCCTTGATCGTGTAGTCCTTCTCCCGCTTGTAGAGAGCGTGGGCCCTCAGCCCCTGGTTCAGGTGGTGGAGCAGCGTCATGTGCGCCGGCTCGTAGAGGTTGTCCACGTGGAGCAGCGCCTCGGCCCGCGGCACGCCCTCTTCCGTGAGCGTCACGGTGCGCGACTTCTCGTCCACGGTGTAGTGGAGGTCGCGTCGCAGGTTGGGGACGATCCGGTCCACCGTGTAGTAGAGATCGGTGGATGCTTCGGCGGGACCGCTGATGATGAGCGGCGTGCGGGCCTCGTCGATCAGGATCGAGTCCACTTCGTCCACGATGGCGTAGTGGAACAGGCGCTCGACCTCCTTCCCGTCGCTGTCCCGCGCGATCCGGGGGAAGATGCGGTGGACGAAGTTCTCCGAGGCGAACTTCATGTTGTCCCGGAGGTAGTCGAAGCCGAATTCGTTGTTCGTGCCGTAGGTGATGTCGGCGGCGTAGGCCTGTCGGCGGGCGGCGTCGGTGAGATCGTTCTGGATCACCCCGACCTCGAGCCCGAGGAACCGGTACACCCGCCCCATCCAGTCCGAGTCCCGCTTGGCGAGGTAGTCGTTCACCGTGACGACGTGGACGCCCTTCCCCGAGAGCGCGTTCAGGACGGCGGCGAGCGTGGCCACCAGGGTCTTGCCCTCGCCGGTCTTCATCTCGGCGATGCGCCCGCGGTGGAGGATCGCGCCCCCGAGGATCTGCACGTCGTAGTGGCGCATCCCGAGCGTGCGGCGGGCGGCTTCGCGGGTGACCGCGAAGACCTCCGGCATCAGGTCGTCCAGCGGCTCTCCGGCGTCGGCGCGGCCCCGCAGCGAACCCAGGAGGTCGCGGAGCTCCGGGTCGTCGCGCCGCTTCAGCCCGTCCTCGAGCCCGCTGACGGCCGCCACCAGCGGTCGCAGCCGCTTCAGTTCCCGGTCAGACTTCTTGCCGACGATCTTCGTGAAAACGCTTTGGAACACGATGGACGCCGACCGGGCGCGCAATGGTAGCGCCGAGAGCGAGACTCCCGGCCCGCAAGGCGCCGGCGGCGGCTACGGCGTGTAGTCGAGGATGAAGTCGCGGGGATCCCGGGCGCGGTTGTTCACCCACACCTCGTAGTGCAGATGCGGAGACCGGGTGCGGCCGGTGCTGCCCACTTCACCGACGAAGGCCCCGCGCTGAAGGCGCTGGCTGCGCCGGACCAGGACGCGCGACAGATGGGCGTAGCGGGTCGTGCGGTCGAACCCGTGAGACACGACGACATAGCGGCCGTAGGTCGGCGAGGTCCCGGTCTCGATCACGACTCCGTCGGCCGTCACCCGGACCGGGGTTCCGGAGTCCGCGGAAATGTCGAGCCCGTAGTGCATCTCGATCTCGCCGGTGAACGGATCCGGCCGGCGCCCGTAGGAGGAGGACACGTACCCCCGGACGGGCCACACCGAAGGCGTCGAGGAGAGCAGCAGGCTCTTCTCCATCATGACCTGCTCGAGGGCGGCGCCCTGGCGGTCGAGCGTCGCCAGTCGCCCCGACAGATCCTCGATGCGTTCGGCCACGTAGTCGTAGCCCGGCGCCCCCAGGGTTCCCCCGAGCCCGCCCATCCGGGGCGCCACCGGCTCGGCGCCCGCCAGGACGGCGAGGCGTCGCATCTGGACCTCGAGCGTCTGGAGGCGGTCCGCCATGCGCTCCGTGTCGCGGGCGTAGCCGCGGCTCAGCTCCCGAAGCGAGTCCCGTTCCTCGACGAGAAGGCGGATGTCGCCTCGGAGCCCGCCGGCGAGCAGCCACGCGGAATGGGTCGCGCCCCCCAGCACACCGAGGGTCAGCAGACCCGCCACGACGCTCCGGAATGGAGTGAGGCGGAACTCCCGGGGACCGCCTCCGGGCGCCCCGAGCACGACGATGCGAGCCCTCCCCGGCTGCGTGAACCGGCGCAGAGCGCGAACCACGCCGGAAAAAGCCCGTCGGAACATACAGTTAGCCGGAATTTTTAGCCGAACGGGGCGCGAAGGTCAAATTCCGCAATTCGGGCGTCGGGATCGGAGGCTCGGGAAGAACGCCCCCTCCATGCCGGGGGGAACGGCGGGGGTGGCCGGAGGTTCCCGACGCGCCTCGCCGGTCACGAATCGCATCGCATCCGCGGCAGGTCCTCGGTCCGCCACTCCGGTGACGCGCCGGAGCGGGCGGCCCGGATCTTCGACAGGACGGAATCCACCGGATCCGCGACCGGACCCAGCGCGACCCGGAGCCCGCCGCCCACGGCGACGCCGGGCGAGGCGCCCGCCGCGGCGCGCAGGGTGTCGAGCCCGGACGAGAGGAGGCTCTCGGCGCCGACGAGGTTGGAGGTCTGGAGGTGGTACATGCCGGCTGCGACCTTCACGAGCGCCTGGAGCGCGCGGCGCCGCGGGCCGCGGGCGGCAGCCCACTCTTCCTCGAGGACATCGTGGGCCTCGAAATAGCTCCGGTCGTTGAACAGGAACGCGGCCCTCCGGATCTCCTCCGCGGAACCGCTGTCGGAACTCGGCATGCGTCGCGCAATCCGGGTCGCGCCCACGAACGGCGGAAGCGCGCTGCTGCGGGGAGTCGAAGCGAGGGCGGTCCGGACCCGGCGGGAGAATACCGGCGCCTTCGGCGGGCCTCGCTCAGGGCCGCTCCCGGACGCCGTCCGGTCCCATCGGGGTCGGAGCCGGAAGCCCGGCCGTCGCGCGGAACTGGAGCGCCTCCTCGAAGTGGAGCGGGAGGATCTTCTCTTCCCCGCCGAGATCGGCGATCGTTCGGGCCACCCGAAACGCCCGGGTCACGCCGCGCGCCGACATCCCCAGACCGTCCATGGCCCAACCCACGAGCGACCGGAACGGCCCGTCGGCCCCGCAGGCCTGGCGCACATCGCTGACCGTGGCCCACTCCAGTGGCCGGCCTTCCCGGAACCGGCGCTCCCGGCGCTCCCGGGCCCGGAGCACGCGCTCGCGCACGGTGGCGGTGGACTCCCCGCGAACGTTTCCCAGGACTTCCCGGGACGTGACCGGACGCACGGTCAGATGGAGGTCGATCCGATCCAGAAGCGGACCCGAGATCCGCGAGCGGTAGCGCCCCACCGCGGTCGGCGAGCACCGACAGGGGCGTCCGGCGTCACCGTGGAACCCGCACGGACACGGGTTCATGGCGGCGACGAACTGGAAGCGGGCCGGGAATCGGACCGAGCACCGCACCCGGCCCACGTGGATCTGCCCGCTCTCGAGTGGCTGGCGCAGACACTCCAGAACCGGGCGCTGGAACTCGGGGAGCTCGTCGAGGAAGAGCACGCCGCGGTGGGCGAGGGTCACTTCGCCCGGGGACGGTCCCGGGCCGCCGCCCGCCATTCCGGCGTAGGAGATCGTGTGGTGCGGGGCCCGGAACGGCGGCGAAAGCGGCGACGGCGGGGGCGGGCGGCCTACGGCGGACCGGATGCGGGCGACGTCGAGGGCCTCGGACGGAGTGAGCGGCGGCAGCAGATCGGGCAGCAGCCCGACGAGCAGCGTCTTCCCGCTGCCGGGAGGCCCGGTGAAGAGGAGGTTGTGGCCGCCGGCGGCCGCGATTTCGAGCGCGCGCCGCGCCCGCGGCTGCCCGCGCACCTCGGCGAGATCGGCCCCGAACCGCGCCCGCAGGCGCCGCGGGGGCGGGGCCGCGTGCGGGTCGGGGAGCGTCTCGGCGGCGAGGAGGCCGAGCGCCTCCCCGATCGTCCCCACCGGGAACACCCGGAGCCCGGAGGCGAGCGCCGCCTCGTCCGCGTTCTCGCGGGGGACGAGCGCGAGGTCATAGCCGGCGGCGGCCGCTTCCCACGCGATCGGGAGCGCTCCCCGAACCGGGCGCACGGAACCGTCGAGGGCGAGTTCGCCGAGGAGGAGCGCGTCGCGAAGCCGCCGGCGGCCGGTGAGGCCGGAGGCGGCGAGGAGGCCGATGGCGACGGCGAGGTCGAAACCCGCCCCCTCCTTCCGGACGCCGGCTGGAGCGAGATTCACGATGACATGCGCCGGCGCCGGGAGGAAGCCGGCGTTGCGGAGCGCCGCGAGGACCCGCTCCCGGGACTCGCGGATCACGGCGTCCGGAAGCCCCACGGTGCGGAAGGTCGGAGCCTCGTTGCCGGTGGGCACGAAGTCCACTTCCACCCGGACGAGCAGGCCGTCCACGCCGCGGACCGTTCCGGTGCGGGTGACGGCGAGCCGGCGGCGCGGGCCGGAGGGACGGTCGGAGGAACGGGGAGCGGGAGCAGAAGAAGCACTTCGGGCCATACCCGGATTCCCCAACGGAATCCGGCCCCGCTCCGACCGGAAACGGCCCCGTTTGTCGAAAACTCGCGCCGGCGGAAGGCGCCGGCCGGGTGGAGCGCCGCTCCGGCGGGACGAATCGGTTCGGCGCCGCCTGAAGTCGTCCCGCGCCGGGCGGGGCGCCAGGGGGCGAACGGACCGGCGCGCCGGCCATCAGGTGATGGCGCGGGTTACGATTCGGGGCCGGATCGGGCCCGCACCTCTTCCGCACCTCGATGGACATCCTCTCGCTGCTCACCGCCGCCGGCGCCGGCGTCATCAGTTTCCTGTCCCCGTGCGTGCTGCCGCTCGTGCCCGGCTACATCTCCTTCGTCTCCGGCGCCTCGCTGACCGAGCTGACGAGCGGCTCGGGCAGTCCCGCCGAGCAGGCGGCCCGCCGGCGTCGCATCGTCACGAACACGGTGCTGTTCGTGCTCGGCTTCTCCGTCATCTTCGTGGCGATGGGGGCGTCCGCCACCTACGCCGGGCAGTGGCTCGCCGGAAACCGCCTGTGGCTGAACCGGATCGCCGGGACCGCGATCGTGATCCTCGGCCTCCACGTGATGGGCGTGCTGAGGATCCCGTTCCTCAACGTGGAAAAGCGGTTCCACGCCCAGCGCGAGCCGGTCGGCTGGATCGGATCCTTCTTCATCGGCCTGGCCTTCGCCTTCGGCTGGTCGCCCTGCATCGGCCCCATCCTCGCCGGCGTCCTGGTCCTGGCGGCGAGCCACGAGACCGTCGGCCAGGGCATCGTGCTGCTGTCGGCCTACTCCGCCGGGCTGGGCGTACCGTTCATCCTGACCGGGCTGGCGGTGGACCGGTTCTTCGCGGTGTCGAAGCGCGTGAAGCGCCACATGCGGGTCGTGGAGATCGCGGCGGGCGGCCTTCTGGTCGTCATCGGCGTGCTCGTCTTCACCGACAGCCTCCAGTGGCTCGCCCAGTACCTGACCTTCCTCCCCGTGCTCGGCTGAACGCCCACCCTCCCCGGATCCGTCATGCCTGTCCTGTTCTCCGCTGCGCTCCTCCTTCTCGCTGCCGCCGCTGCGGCGCAGGAACCCTGGGAAGCGCCGGAGGAGGCGCGGGCGACCGTGAACCCGGTGCCCGCGGGGGATGCCGCCGTGGAGGCGGGGCGCACGCTCTACGCCGCCCGGTGCGCCTCCTGTCATGGCGATGAAGGCAAGGGGGACGGGAGGGCCACGCGGTTCATCAAGCCGGCCCCCGCCGACATCTCGACCGTCGAGGCCCGGGATCGGATGACGGACGGCGAGATGTTCTACAAGATCACCGAGGGCAGGAAGCCCATGCCCGGAATGAAGCGCACCCTCAGCGAGGAGGAGCGCTGGCAGGTCGTCCATTTCCTGCGCACGCTCCAGCCCCCGCGCTGACGGGAGCGCCCCCGCCGGCGCCCGGGACGGACGAAGACGATCAGGAGGAGACCATGAACCACACCCGCCCGCACCGCCCGTTCGCCTTCGTCGCCCTGCTCGGCGGGCTCCTCGCCGGGGGAGCCTGCGTCGCCCCGCCGCCGGAAGGCGGAGGAGCGGGCGGCGGGCTCGTCGCCTCGATGCCTCCGCTCGTCCTGCCCCACGCCGACGGAAGCGGAGAACTCGATCTCCTCGCCGCCACCGAGGGCAGAGTGGCCCTCGTGGATCTGTGGGCGACCTGGTGCGTTCCCTGCGTCGCCGAGCTGCCTCACCTCCAGCAGCTTTCCGACGACCTCCCGGACGAGGACTTCCTCATGCTCGGGATCGTCCTCGAGTCGGGGGACGCCGAGGGCGTGACCGAGTTCATCGCCGAGCGGGACATCTCCTACCCCAACGTCATGGGGTCGGACGAGGCGCGCGACGCCTTCGGCCCGTTCCTCGGCTACCCGACGAAGTACCTCATCGATCGGGACGGGAAGCTGCTGAAGCGCTACTTCGGAGCCGTGGGCGAAATCCTCGACCACGAGATCGGTCAGCTCATCGAGACCGGCGCGCTCCCGTAACCCGGCTTTCCCCTCGCGCCGGACGGGCGCGTCCGGCGATCTGGCGATCTGGACACGCGCCCCCGAGCCCGATCCGACGGGCCGCGCCGGATCGGACGCGAGCGATGTCGGGGTCGCAGGCGAGAATCCGGATCCGGGGGGCGCTCCACCCGGTCCCGCGGGGCGGCGCGGCGGAGCGCCCGCTCCGGATCAGACGTCGCGGAGCTGGTTCTCGGACGCCGCCACCACGCTGGCCACGGTCAGGTCGCCGGTCACGTTGGTCGCCGTCCGGATCATGTCGAGGATGCGGTCCACCCCGAGGATGAGAGCCACGCCCGCCGCCGGCACCCCGATCGCCTGAAGGATGATCACGAGCATGATGATCCCGGCGCCCGGAACCGCGGCGGTTCCGATGGAGACGAGAACCGCGGTGATGACGATGGTGAGCTGCCCTTCGAGTCCCACGCCGAGTCCGAGCGCCTGAGCGATGAAGAGAGCGGCGACCGCCTGGTAGAGCGCCGTTCCGTCCATGTTGACCGTCGCGCCGAGGGGCAGGACGAAGGAGGAGACCTCGTCCGATACCCCCAGATCGCGCTTCGCTCGGTCCATCGTCACCGGCAGCGTGGCGCCGCTGGAGCTGGTGGAGAAGGCGACGAGCTGAACCTGGGCGGCGGCCGGGAAGAAACGGCGCCACGGCATCGGAGTGAACAGGCGCAGGATCAGCGGATACACGACGAGCATCTGGGTGGCGAGGCCGCCCACCACGACGAGGCAGTAGAAGCCGAGCGCGCCGAGAAGCTGCGCCACCTGGCCGGGATCGTCGCCCGCCATGCCGGTGATGGCCGTCGCGATCAACGCGAACACCCCGACCGGCGCCATGAGCATCACGATGTGGACGATCTCGATGACGACCGACTCGAGCCCCTTGAAGAAACCGAGCAGGGGCCCGGCGCGATCCGACGGGATACGGATCAGGGCGATGCCGAACAGGAGCGACAGGAACACGACCTGGAGCATGTTCCGGTTGCTGGTGGCCGACGACACGGCATTGGCGGGCACGATGTCCTCGAGCATGCTCAGGGGCCCCCGCTCCTCCGCCATGGCGGCGGCCTGACCCTCCCGGCTGGCGGCGGCGTCCTCGTACTCGGCGGCGAGCTCCTGCTGGAGCGCCTCCGGAACCCGGTCGCCGGGCTGGAGCAGATTCGCGTAGAGGAGGCCGATCGTTACCGAGATGGCGGTCGTGGCGATGTAGATCGCGATCGTCTTGCCTCCGATCCGGCTCACCTTGCGCATGTCGCTGAGCGAGGCCACGCCGAGAACAAGCGAAGCCACGACCAGCGGGACGGCGATGACCTGGAGGCCGTTGAAGAAGATCGTTCCGAAGGGGGACACGAAGTCCGCGGTGAAGTCGCCCCACCCGAAGGCGGCGGCGGCCACGCCATAGACGATCCCGAGGATCAGGCCGAGAAGGATCCGGAACCACAGTGTCCGGTGCCAGGGAGTCGCTTTGTTCATGACGGGGGAGAGCCGGGGATGGGAGGGTGGATCAGCGAGCTGGCGGCGGTCGCGCTCAGGCGCTTCGGGGGCCGGCGCGCGACCCGCGGAGCACGAACCGCCCCAGCCTGCCGAGCCGGGTGAGTTGGATGGGCGGGCGGTCCTCGGGGGAACTGCCATAGGCGCCGACCTGGATCACGGCCTCGCCGGAGAGGATGAGCAGCAGATCCTCTCCCAGGAGCTTGCGACGGAAGCCGCGCAGCGGGCGCACTCCTTCGGCTTCCTCCGGCCACGCGGCGGCGATCGCCCGGAGCTCGTCCTGGGTGGCGAGCAGCTCGGGGGCCACGCCGCTTTCCGCCGCCCGCAGCTTCAGCCACGTCTCGAGCAGCAGCGCCAGGGACTCCGGCGCGGGCCCCCGCGGCAACCTGCCGGCGCCGGTGAACTCCACCTGCCGCTTCGCGCCCTTCGCGAGGACCTCCAGGACGACGGCCGCGTTCTTCGACAGCACCGTGCGGGCGTGCTGCGCCGCCTTGGGATCTCCCTTCGGCGGACGCCCCGCCGGAGATCGCCGGTACGGGGCCAGCAGATCGCGTTCGTTCTTGGGCTGGCGCCGGGCCAGGTCGCGGACCGCGCCGTCCTTCAGAATCCAGCCGCGAGGCAGGTTCCGGGAGCGGGCGCGCTCTTCGCGCCAGGCGCACAGCTCGGCGAGGGAACCGCGCTGGGACGGGGTGAAGCCCGGGCCATCGAGCATCCGGTAGGCCTCCTCGATCGGAGGAAGGCCGTAGTTCCCGGGCTCCGTCAGGGGGACCATCTCTTCCTCGAGCCAGTCGGAGCGACGCATTCTGCGCGCGCGGATCACCAGCCTGTCCCGAAGCGGCAGGAGATAGCGCACATCGCTGATCGCGTAGTCCACCTGCCGCGGCGTGAGCGGCCGCCGCTTCCAGTCGGACATCTGCTGCTGTTTCGACAGCTCGCGACCCACGAAACCGGCGACGAGCGCCCGCAGCGCGACCTGGGTCCTCTTGCCGTGGCCGATGACGGCGGCGGCGATCTGCGTATCGAAGACATTCTTCGGCACGACGCCGGCGGCGTGGTGGAAGATGTCGAAGTCGTGCTTTCCGGAGTGCACGACCTTGGTCACGGCCGGGTCCGAGATCAGCTCGTGGATGGGGGCCAGATCCTCGAGCGCCAGCGGGTCCACGACCGCCTCCAGCCCGGGCGCGGCGACCTGGATGAGGCACAGTTCCGGGAACAGCCGGTTCTCGGGGATGAACTCGGTGTCGAGCCCGAACTCACCCGCCTTGCGGAGGCCGGCGACCAGATCCACGAGCTCGTCGCGCTCGCGGACGATCCGGACCGGAGGGCCGGCGACGACCGAGACCGGGCGGGGCCGGCGGCGCGACGGGGCGCGACGCCGCGACTTCCGCGCCGGCCCCTTCCTCCGGGCCGCCCTCGCGGCGGAACGCTCGCGGTCCGTCTTCGCCGTCTGCCGTGTCGCCAAGAGGAGTTAGAGGAGCTAAAGGAGTTCGGGACGTTGCTTCGACGCCGGGAGCCCGCAACTCCCGGCCGCGGCCCCGTTTGCGCCCGGACCGGTCCGGGCCGCGAGACGCCGTTTCCGTCCTGCCGCGTAGTGTACTGCCGCCCCGCAGGGCATACGATCTCCCGACGCTCCCATGGACGACCCCTCTCTGATCAGCGTCCTGCCCCCGATCCTCGCCATCGTGGTGGCTCTCGTGACCCGGCAGGCGGTGCTGGCGCTCCTCGCCGGCGTCGTCGTGGGGGAACTCCTTCTCACCGGATCGGCGACGGCCGCCCTGGCGGGGAGCGTGGGCCGGGTCACCGACGCGTTCTCGGGAAACGCCTCGATCCTCCTGTTCAGCACCCTGGTCGGGGGTGTGCTCGCGCTCATGGGCCGGACCGGCGGCGTCACCGGGTTCGTGAACTGGGTGACCTCGCGGCGCCTGGTGAACGGGCCCCGGGGGGCGCAGGCGGTGGCGCTCCTCCTCGGACTGGGGGTGTTCGTGGAGTCGAGCATCACCTGCCTGGTCAGCGGGACGGCGGCTCGGCCGCTGTTCGACCGGTTCCGCCTGTCGCGCGAGAAGCTGGCCTACCTGACCGACTCCACGTCCGCCCCGGTGTGCATCCTGATCCCGATGAACGGGTGGGGGGCGCTCATCATCGGGATCCTCGCGACGCTCGGGTTCGAGGACGGGGTCGCGCTCCTCGTGGGGAGCATCCCGTTCAACTTCTACGCGCTCGCGGCGCTCGGTCTGGCCTTCTGGTTCGGCCTTTCGAACCGCGATTTCGGCCCCATGGCCCGGGCCCAGGAACGGGCGCGCGCGACCGGCCAACTGATCCGGCGAGGCGCCCGCCCGCTGGTGAGCGCCGAGGTTCTGGCGACCGCGCCCGCCCCCGGGATCCCGGAGCGGGCCCGGAACATGGTGGCGCCGCTCGTCGCGCTGCTCGCGATGATCTTCGTCGGGCTGTGGGTGACCGGGGAAGGCGATCTGCTCGCCGGCGACGGCGGAACCTCGGTGCTTTGGGGGACGCTGTCGGCGATCGTGGTCGCCGCCGGGCTCGGCCTCGCCGGGCGCGCGATCCGCCTTCAGGAAGCGGTGGACCTCATCCTCAAGGGCGCCGGGGGGATGATTCCGGTCGTCGCCGTCCTCCTCATGTCGTTCGCCATCGCGGGCGTGGCGCGAGACCTGGGCACGGGGGCCTATCTCGCCGGGCTGGCGGAGGCGACGATGCCGGTGTGGGTGGTCCCCGCGGTGCTGTTCGTCGTGAGCGGCGTGACCGCCTTCTCGACCGGCACATCGTGGGGAACGTTCGGGATCATGCTCCCGCTGGCGATCCCCGTGGGCGCCGCCCTCGGCCTGGAGCCGACGCTCGTTCTGGGCGCCGTGCTCTCGGGAGGGATCTTCGGAGACCACTGCTCTCCGATCTCCGACACGACGATCATCGCCTCGATGGCGTCGGCGTCGGATCTCGTGGACCACGTGAACACCCAGTTGCCCTACGCTCTCCTCGGCGCCGGCGTCGCCATCGTCCTCTTCCTCGGGGCCGGGCTCGCCGCCTGAGGGGCCGTAGAATCGCGTCCCGCCGATGGCCGACACCGCGCTGCTCGACACGCTCGAGCCGGAGGTGCGCGCTCCGTCCGGGAGTCCGGACCTGGTGCCGCTCGATCCGGACCATCCCGGCTTCCGGGACCCGGTCTATCGGGCCCGCCGCAACCAGATCGCCCGGCTCGCTCACGACTACCGGACGGGCGACCCGGCGCCGACCGTCGAGTACACGGACGACGAACACGCCGTCTGGCGCACGGTGTACGAACGACTCGATCCGCGGCACCGGAGCGGAGCGTGCCGGGAGTACCGGGACTGCGTGGACCTGGTGGGATTGCCGCGGGACCGAATCCCGCAGCTCGAGGAAGTCAACGAGCGGATCCGACCCGTGACCGGGTTCCGGATGCTGCCCGTCGCCGGCCTCGTCACCGCCCGAGCGTTCCTCGAGTTCCTCGGCGACCGGATCTTCCTCGCCACCCAGTACATCCGCCACGCCAGCCGCCCCCACTACACGCCCGAACCGGATGTGATCCACGAACTGGTGGGACACGCGGCGTCGTTCGCGCACCCCGACTTCTCGGATCTCTCCGCCCACTTCGGACGGGCCACCCGGAGCGCCTCCGACGAAACGGTCGAGCGGCTCGCCCGCCTCTACTGGTTCACGCTGGAGTTCGGCGCCGCGCTCGAGAGCGGCGCGCCGAAGGCCTATGGCGCCGGACTCCTGTCCTCGGTGGGCGAGATGGACCGGTTGCCGGAGGCGGAACTGCGGCGCTTCGACTGCGAGACGATGGCCTCCACTCCGTTCGATCCGACCGACTTCCAGCCGTTCTATTTCGTGGCCCCCAGCTTCGGGACCATGGTGCGGGAAGTCAGGACGTTCCTCGGCCGCTACAGCGACTGAGACCCGGAGCGCCAGGGCTCAGGTGGCGCGGATGACGAGCACCGTGGAGTCGTCCTCGGGCGCGCCCGGGCGGAAACGCCGCGTGACCCGGAGAACCCGGTCGCAGATCGCCGAAGCCGACGACCCGCGCCGGCGCTCGCGGTCGAGCAGTTCCGCCAGCCGATCGCGGCCGTAGAGGTCTTCGTTCGCGTCGGCGGACTCGGTGACGCCGTCGGTGTAGAGCGCGAGGAGATCGCCGGACGAGAGCCGGATGTCCTGCTCGAAGTAACGGGGCGAGGGGAAGAGGCCCACCGGGAGTCCGCCGGCGTGGATGAACTCGACTTCGCCGCTGGCGCGGACGAGGACCGGAGGCGAGTGGCCGGCATTGATGTAGATGAGCCGCCGCAACGGGACATCGAGTACGCCGTAGAACAGGGTGGCGTAACGGGTCTCGCCGACGCTCTCGTAGAGCAGCCGGTTCGTGCGGCTCAGGATGGCGCGGAGCGACAGATCGGAGTTCGCCAGCGAAAACACGGACGCCCGCAGGACGGCCACGAGCAGCGCCGCCGGGACGCCCTTGCCGGAGACATCGGCCACCGCGATCCCCATGCGGTCCTCGGCGAGCGGGATGAAGTCGTAGTAGTCGCCGCCGACCTGCGCGCACGGCTCGTAGGCGGCGGCGACGTCGAGGCCGGCGAGGTCGGGACGCCGCCGGGGGAGGAGATCCTGAAGGACCTTGCCCGCGACTTCGAGCTCCGAAACCAGCCGCCGGCCCTCGACCGCCTTCTCGTAGAACAGGATCCGCTCGACCGCCGGCGCGACGCCGAGCGCGAAGGCGCGCAGCGCCGCGCAATCGGAGGACGTGAGGATGCCGGGAACCGAAGACTCGACGGCCAGCACCCCGATCCGACGGCCGCCCGCCCCCAGCAGCGGCGCCGCCGCGACCGAACGGGTCTTCCGGTGGAGGTCGGGATCCCGGGCCTCGGGACCGACGTCCTCGCGCAGACAGGCCCGACCGCTGTCGAACGCGGACCCCACGATCCCGCCGGAGGCCAGCCGGCGCCCTCTCCGCCGACGCCGCAGATCCTTCGACGGCGAGGCGCCGCGGCCGCGAGCCCGGCGACACCGGACGGCGCGCCCATCGAGCCCCACCACCGTGATCGTGGCCCGATCGGCGCGGGAAACGACCCGACGGGCGCCGGCGAGGATCGTGTCGGCGGTGCGGCCCAGCTCGAGGCTGCGCCCGATCTCCTGGAAGACATCCAGGAGCGGCTCGACGCGAGGCCTCGCAGGAGCGGACACGCTCATCGCCAGCGGGCGACGCTCAGGACCGCGCCGCGACGGTCAGCGGGTCGCGAAGCAGTAGAACAGGCCGTCTCCGCCGGTTCCCCGGAGATCCGACTGGCCGCAGCCGCGGGAGCCGTGCGCGGAGTTCCACGAAGTCGGGTTGTCGCCCCCGCCGATCCGGTCGTGGTGGCCGACCAGGGCGCTGCCGTCGCTCGAGTTGCTCATCCAGTTGGAGCAGGTCGAGTCGCCATCCCCCATGGCCGCCATCCCGTCCATCGTGCTGCCGGTGATGATGTCGTGCCGGTTCACATCGTCCCCGCGGCCGGAGATCACGTCGCCGGACTCCGAGATCGAATTCTCCTTGCTCAGATCGTTGTCGTCGGAGTGGAGATGGGCCACGTTCTCCGCCACCAGGACGCCGTTCGCGTTGTGCCAGGGTCCGGACCCGATGCGGTCGCGGGCGTTGACGCCTCCGTCGCCGGTCGTGCTGAGGTAGGCGCGCCAGGTGAGCCCGGCGTCGGCGCCGGCCTCCACGGCGAGCGCCGCGCAGTGGGCATCGGCCCCTTCGAGCCCGCCCAGATTCGCTCCGTCGCCGGGGCCTCGGCTGGTCAGGAAGAAGGTCATGGAGTCCTGGGTCAGCGGAACGTTGCCGGAAGCCCCGAGCGCGAGGGTCGCCAGGACGCCGGCGGCGGCGAGGATGATTCGGTCTCTCATGGCGGTCTCCTTTCTGCGAGCTGGAAACCGCCATTCTAGGAAAGAGCGGCGCATGCGCGCGACCGGTAACCCGGTCACCGGAAGCGGCGCGCGCCCCACCAGAGCAGCGGGAGGATGAAGACGACCCAGAACCCGTAGGTGAGGATCCGGTAGCCGATGCCGATGAGCCCCTCCAGCCCGGCCTGCGCGAGAAGCGCAGCTCCGAGAAGGACCAGCGTCGAAGTGAGCGGGCGCAGGGACGGCCGAAGCGTGCGGCCGCTCTCCTCGAGGGCGCGGGCGATCCGCTCGTTGAACGCGTGGATCAGGCTGGTCGCGGTCTCGACGAGCGTGCCGAACAGCACGACCTGGAAGACGACGAGCAGGACCGGGGAGCCGATGGCCGCGAGCAGGGTGAGCGAGGGAACCGTCTCCTCGACCATCGCCGGGCCGAGGCCGGAGATCGCCACGAAGAAGAGGACCGCGGGGATGATCCCGATGGGACCGGCGAGCGCCCCGGCAATGACCGCATCCCGGCGCGTCTTCAGGTGGTGGGCGCAGAAGAGGACCGCGGGCAGCGTCCCCACGTTGTAGGCCATGTACTCGGCGCCGCCGAGCGCCCAGTCCCGGGTGATCTCGCCGGCGGCGAGGCCGGCCACGATGTCGTCTCCGAAGGTCCGGAACGCAGCGACCACGACGACGGCGTACACCGCGTAGAGCGCGATGGACCAGAACGAGAGGAACCCCTCGACCGCGGAGGTGCCCCGGAGAACCAGCCATCCGACCGCGGCCATGATGGCGAGCACGCCGACGATGTACGGCAGTCCGAGCGACCGGGAGACGATCTCCCCGCCGGCGGCGGCGACCACCGAGACCACGACCAGCATCGAGGCCAGGTAGAGCGCTTCGTAGAGAGGGTGCCAGCGCCCGAGCAGGGATCGGGCGAAAGTGCGGTAGTCGAATGCGCCGGCGCGCCGGGAGACCTCGAAGGTGAGGGCGCAGACGACCGACCACAGCGGCACGGTCACGAGCAGCATCCCCAGCAGGCCGCCGAGGACGCCCTTGCTGAGGAAGAAGTCCACCAGCTCGCGGCCGGTGCCGTATCCCCCGGCGATGATCATGGACTGGAAGCAGAATCCGGGGAGCAGAACCCGCTGGAACCACGGAGAACGGAGGGGGTTGTTCACGCCGGCGAGCATAAGCCGAGCGGATTCGGCAGGCTGATACCTTCCGTGGGCTGGGCCGGGTGGGACCGGCGCGAAGCGGAGGGCCAGATGAAACGAAGGATGGCGCTGCGCCTCGGGGGCGGCGGACTCGTGGGGCTGGGACTGGGCGCGTGTTCGACCCGCGCCGACATCCCGCCGGGCCCGGCGCTGCATTTCGCCCCGGTCGAGGTGGACTGGAACCGGGTCATCCGGACCACCGTCGGGCTGCGCCCGCACCGGCCCTCGGGGTTCACCCTGCGCGCCGACAGGCTCGACGCGAAAACGGTCATCCACAACTACGGCCACGGCGGGGCGGGGATCTCGCTCTCGTGGGGAACCGGGCGGATGGCCGCCGAGATGGCGCTCGACCACGCGAGCCGGGAAGCCATCGTCCTGGGCTCCGGGGCGGTCGGCCTCGCCACCGCCCGCCAGCTCCAGCGCCGCGGGTTCGAGGTCACGATCCACGCGGCGGCGGTCCCTCCGAACACGACCTCGAACATGGCCTGGGCCGGGTTCACTCCCGGCTCGTGGCTGGTCGAGGACAACCTGCGGACGCCCGCCTGGGACGCGCAGTTCCGGGAGGCAGTCGAGATCTCCTACCTCGAGTTCCAGTGGCTCGCCGGCCGCGGCTACGGGGTCGAGTGGCTGGACCACTACTCGCTGAACGACAACGCCCCCCCTCCCCGGCGCCGCCGCCGGCCGACCCGGGGCCGCGGTCCGCTGCTGCCCGAGCACCTGAGCGGCGGCGGCCGGTTCGTGCTCGGTCCCGGCGAGCACAACTTTCCGACGCAGTACGCAGTCCGGCGGACGCGGATCCGGATCGAGCCCGCGATCTACCTCGACGCCCTGGTGCGCGACTTCCGGGACCACGGGGGCAGGCTGGTCATCCGGAAGTTCGAGGACGCGCGGGAGATCGCCGCGCTCCCGGGATCGCTGGTCTTCAACTGCACCGGGCTCGGCTCCGGCGAGCTCTTCGAGGATCCCGAGCTCATGCCGCTCCGGGGCCAGCTCACCGTGCTGGTGCCGCAGCCGGAAGTGAACTACGGGATCTCGACGTTTTCCCCCGATGCTCCGGACGGAGTCACCGGCGTCAGCATGCAGCCCCGCAACGACGGGATCATCCTCGGGAGCACGCGCGAGGCGGGGGAGTGGTCGCTCGAACCGAACGCCGCCGCCCGCGAGCACATCGTGAACACGCACAAGGCGCTCTTCGACCGGATGGCGAGGCCGTGAGCCGCGCCGCGCCGCCGTCCGCTTCCGGACCCGCGGCGTCCGGGGAGCGGGATGTCTCCAGGCGGTCGGAACGTCGGCCCGGCGTTCTCATGATCCACGGCTCTTGACGCGCACTCTGCACTCGCATTCATACTGAAGGCATGAGCGCCACGATCCAGATCCGAAGTGTTCCCAGCTCTCTCCATCGTCGCCTGAAGGCTCGGGCGGCGATGGAAGGCCTTTCCGTGTCGGCCTACGTTCGCAGACTCATCGAGCGCGACCTCGAGCGCCCCAGCCGCAAGGAAGTGATCGCCGCGATCCGCGCCCTGCCTCCGGTCGAGACGGATATCTCCGCGACCGAGATCCTGCGCGAGGCCCGCGAGAAGCGCGGCGACTGGTAATCGCGGCCTCGGCGGCCCTCCGCACGGACCTTCCGATCCGCATCACCGTTCCCGGTTCCGCAGCTCCTCGATGCGGGGCGGCGAGACTCGTCGGCGGCGGATCCGCGCGAAGGGTTCTACCGGGGGGGCTGGTCCGGCTTCGAGGCTGCGAGGAACGGCAAGGCTCCCTCGATGCGGGCGACGCGGCGATCCACGGCGGCGAGGCGGTCGCCGAGCGAGCGTTGCCCGCGAACGATGATGGCTCCGAACGGGATGATGGTGCCGAGGAGGGCGGCTCCGACGCCGACGACGGCGATGACTTCCGGGCTCATGCTCGGGAGCATACATGTCGGATGGTCCTGCCGTGGATCCGTGGTCCTGGCAGAGGCGGCAGCCCTCCGCTCTGATCAGAAGCTCGGGGCGAACAGGACGGCGTTCAGGAACATGCGGGTCAGCCCCGACCAGAACAGGCGGAAGTTCGGGTCGTCGAGAAAGAGCACGACCCGACCGGCGCCGACCCGCTCGGTGACGACGTAGGGCGTCCCGGCGAGGCGTTCGAGTGAGTCGGGGAAGGCGAAGCCGCTGCCGAGGAGTTCGGCCGGATCCTCCGGGAAACGGGCGCCGGTGGCCACGGACGGATCCGGCTCGAAGGCCAGGCTGGACCACACCAGGACCGGGAACGGCTCCTCGTAGCCGAAGCTCAGAAAGCTCTCCGGGTTGGGAAGAGCGCGCAGGATGGCGCCGGGGACGACCTCGGCGGGTCGATCCGTCGAGGCCCCGTTCGCGGGAGGGTCGTCGGGGCGGCCGCCGTCGGTCATGAACGCCGACTTCGACGCAAAGCCGGGCCGGAACCGGGACCGCGTCCACGACACCGATGGGTCGGCCAGCCACGCCGACGCGCCCCGCGTGGCCACGATCGTTCCCCCCGCCGCGACCCAGTCGCCGAGATGGTCGAGGATGCGCGCCGCCGCCGGATCGGCCGCGGGAGCGGGATAGGCCCCGTCCGGGAGGAGGAGCACGGCGTAGTCCCGGAGGTCGGTCGCGGCGAGGCGATCCCACCACAGCGCGGTGGAACGGATCCGGTAACGGCGCTCGAACAGGTACCACGAGCTTCCGTAGGCCGAGGGGCGCACCGGGCCGCCGAGGACCATCGCCACTCGTCCGGTCCGCACCGGGACGAAGCGGTCGGAGCCGAGGTGGGGCCCCGACTCGGTGAGAGGATCCTCCGCGCCCGCGATCCGCGCGCCGGACGCCGCCATCTCTTCGAGTCCGGCGCGGAGGGCGTCCGGATCGGGCGCCTCGGAGGCGAAGACGAGGAGCGATCCCCGCGGGTAGGCGACGCCGTCCTTCTCGAACGACGCAGTCGCCACGCGACCGGGGATCCCGCGCTCGGCGAGCCACGCCGCGACCCGCATCGCGTGGTCGCTCGCGCCTTGGACCAGGAACGCGTAGGCGGCGTCCGGGCGATCGAACCGGCCCGGCGTGACGGACGGGTCGGCGAGTCCGTCCTCCGGCAACGGGAGGAGCTCGACCGCCGGGCCGCCCGGGAGATCTGCGGCCTCCGGGACGATCCACGCCGGGAGGCGGTAGGTGAGCGGGACCGACCACGCCGTGATGTCGTAGAACGCGTCGGCGGTCGTCCAGATGTCCGGGTGGACGAACCCCGGATCCCGCCGCCGCTCCCGATGCTCGTCCACCTGCTCGAGAAAGTCCTCCGAGAACCGCGCGTCCTCTTCGAGGAACACCTGCGCGAGCCTGCCCTCGGGCTGGTCTCGGGCCACGACCAGGCTCCCGGCGGGCAGGCGGAGCGCTTCGGTCGCGCCGGTCCGGGGGAACATGGGCGAAGCCGCCGGGATCATGGTGTCCTCGACGGTCCGCAGGACTTCGACCCCGGCCCGCAGCAGCATCCCCCGCACTTCGTCGAGTCGCGCCGGATCGGCGTCGCCGGAGAGGATCCACCCGGCGGGGCCCCGTTCGTCGTCGAGCGCCTCGCGCCGGTAGGCGAGGTAGTCGCGGAGCCGGCGTTCGCGGTTTTCCGCGGTGAAGGCGAGCAGGCTCCGATCGGCGACCAGATGCTGCTCGATGCCGTCCCGCAGCGTGTACTCGCCGCCGCCCGGCTTCCGGATCCGCAGCCCCCGCCAGCCGCCCCCGGTCGTCTCCAGCGTGAACCCGATCGCCCCGGTGAAGTTGGGGAGGGTGTCCCAGTACCCGGGATCGAACTGGCCGAACTCCCACGCGCTGTAGGGGAACCCGGCGGCCGCGAAGTCGCGCGCCATCCGGCTGCCGTAGCCGACCAGCCAGTCGCGCTGGTTCTGTGTGAGGACCGCGTGGAGCGGCTCCGCCATCCACGGCCCGATGAAGGAATCGGTCTCTCCGTGGTGGTCCACGAACACCATCGGGCGGGTTTCGAGATAGAGGCGCAGGAGGGCGCGGTTCTCGGGCTGGGTGCTCCAGATCGAATCCCGGTTCAGATTGATCTGGTAGTGGTTGTTGTTCGTGGAGAGACCCCACGGCGCCCGGTGCTCGGCGGCGTTCGGATCGGGGTCGCCGCCGGGCCAGGCGACCGCGGTCCGGAACCACGCCACGAAGCGCGCATGGCTGTCGGGGTTCGACGCCGGGACGATGTACACGACGAGTTCCTCCAGCAGATCGTCGTGGCGGCCGCTGAGGAGCTCCCACGCCATCCAGAGCGCCGCTTCGAACGCGGCGGACTCGTTCCCGTCGTTGCCGTAGTTGAGAAAGACGCCGGCCGGCGTGCGGGCGAGGATGGTCTGCGCTTCTTCCGCGCCGAGGCTCCGCGGATCGGCGAGGCGGCGGGTGTCCGCATGGATCCGGTCCAGCCGGGCCAGGTTCTCGGGGGTGCTGATCGTCAGCAGGATCATCTCCCGGTGTTCGAAGGACTCCCCGAAGGTCGAGACGCGAAGCCGCTCCGAACTCCGGAACGCGTCCAGAACGCGGTAGAGCCCGGCGTAGTCGGTCAGGGCCTCGCCCATCCCGTAGCCCAGCACCTCCTCGGGCGAGGGGACCGGCTGGGCGGCTGCCGGAGTCGAGCCCAGAAGCAGAAGCAGGAACGCGGCCCGGAGCCGTTGAATCGGCGCGATCTTCATGTCCGGGGGCACAATACGACACTTGGATCCCTGTCCGGGAGAGGTGTGGTCCGTGGTCAGAAAGAAGGCGCGCCGCAAGACAAGAAAGGCGCCCACGACGCTGAACCACGCGAACCTGAGGACGCTCGGGACGTCCCGGCTGGCGGACCTGCTGATCGAGCTCACGCAGCGGGATCCGGCGGGCAAGCGCCTGCTCCGGCTCGCGCTCGCGGTGCGCCACTCCCCGGCCGCGGTGGCCCGGGTGGCCCGGCCCCGGCTGCGGGGGCTGGCGCGCGCCCGCTCCCGAATGGACACCGCGGCCGGCCAGACCGCCGCTCGGGATCTGGCCGCCATCCTGCGGGCTGTTCGCCGCGGCGTCGCCGAGACCGATCCCGCGCTCGCGCTCGACCTCCTCTGGCTTCACTTCCAGGCGACCGCGGCGACCTGGAGTCGCTCCCGCGGGGTTGACGGCGTGTGGGAGATCCGCGACGAGGTGCTCGAGTGGATCCCCGAGGTCGCCGCGCGGGCGAAGCCGGATCCGATCGCTCTCGCGGACGCCGTCGTCGAGGCGCTCTCCCACTGGCCGTGCTTCCGGCTCCTCGAGGATCTCGGCCCCCATCTCGGAAACAAGGGTCTGGCGCATCTGAAGACGCGCGTCGAAAACGATTTCGCCCAGTGGAGCCGACTTCGCGCCCTGCGCGCCGTCGCCGACGCGATGGGTGACGTGGATGCCTTCATCAGCACGTTCCCGGAGGAGGACCGGTCGCATCCCGACAGCGCCGCCGCCATCGGCGAACGGCTGAGTCGCGCCGGCCGGCACGAGGAGGCGCTCGAGATGCTCGCGCGGGTGGGGGACGGCGCGCGGGTTCCGATCGAGTGGTTCGACGCCCGGATCGCGGCCCTGGAAGGGCTCGACCGGAAGGCCGACGCCGACGCCGACCGGTGGCAATGCTTCACGACGGGGCTCTCCCGAAGGCACCTGCGCGAGTGGCTGAAGCAGTTCGACGCCTTCGACGAGATGGACGCCGAGGAGCGGGCGTTCGATCGGGCCGAGCGCCACCCGGACATCCACGCCGTCCTCATGTTCTTCCTCGACTGGCCCGATCACGGACGGGCAGCGTCCTTCGTCGTCCGGAACGCCGAGAAGCTCGACGGGAACCGATGGGATCTGCTCACCGAGGGGGCGGCGGAACTCGCCGCCCGATTCCCCCTCGCGGCCACTCTCATGCTGCGCGCGGTCATCGAGTTCACGCTTCGTGAAACCCGGACCCGGGATTACCGGGCCGCGGCGCAGCACTTCGGCGAATGCAGTTCGCTCGCCGCCCAGATCCCGGACTTCGGGAGGTTCCCCGACCACGCGACCTACCGCGCGAGGCTGAAGCGAAAGCACGCTTTCGCGCTCCGCTTCTGGAAGCAGGCGGCGCCCGTCGGGTAGGAGAAGAAGTGGCGGGCGATTCCCCGCCGACCGGCGCTTCGGGCATACTCGCGCCGTGCGTCGCCGCCACTTTCCCCTGTCCGCCGTCCTCGCCGCCGCCGCCTGGCAGCAGGCCTGTCGGGAAGCCGACGAGTCCGGAGAGGTCACGGCGGCGACCGCGCAGACGCTCCTGGATCACCAGGGGGCGCGCGGCATCTACGAGGATCCGGCGGAACTGGACCGCCTTCGGCGCGCCCTCGCCAACATGATCGGGGTGCAGCGGACGCTTCGGGACTTCCCGCTCGACCCCGACGAGCCTCCCCTCACGATCTTTCACCGCGGCTGAGTTCATGGACGAGACCGTCTTCTTCCTGAACGTCGCCGAACTGGCGGAACGCCTCCGCGATCGGGAGTTCACCTCCCTGGAGCTCACCGAGGCCTACCTCGCCCGAGCCGAGGAGCTGGATGTCCCGCCGTTCGAGCTCCCCAGCGAGCCCCGCGAGGACCACGGGGGCAAGCTGGCCACGATGGTCACGATCGCCGCCGACCACGCGCGGGCGGCGGCGGAAGCGGCGGACCGGGAACTCGCGGCGGGGAACGACCGGAGCATCCTCCACGGGATCCCCTACGGCGTGAAGGATCTTCTCGACACGCGCGGGATCCGCACGACCTGGGGATCGGGGATCTTCCGCGACCGGGTTCCCGATCGGAACGCGGCCGTCGTCGAACGGCTCGAGGAAGCCGGCGCGGTGCTCATGGCGAAGAACTCGCTGGGGGAGTTCGCCGGCGGCAACACGAGTTCCGCGCTGAACCCGTGGAAGCTGGACCGCACCAGCTTCGGGTCGTCGAGCGGCACGGTGTCGGCTGCGGTCGCGGGCCTGATCGGATTCGGGATCGGCACCGAGACCGGGGGTTCCATCGTGTTCCCGGCCTCCGCGGTCGGAGCCTCCGGGCTGCGCCCCACGTTCGGGCGGGTGAGCCGCTTCGGCTGCATGGCGCTCTCCTGGAGCCTCGACAAGATCGGCCCGGTCGGGCGGTCGGCGGAGGATTGCGGCCATGTCCTGGAGCAGATCGCGGGGCCGGATTCGCGGGATCCCTCGACCTCCGACCACGCCTTCGGGTTCCGCGCCGATCCGGGGTCCATGCGCGGGAAGCGGCTCGGCGTCCACCGGGCCGAGTTCCTGCTCTCGGGCTCGGAGACCACCCGCCGGGTGTTCCAGGAGGCGCTCGACGTGTTCGCCGGCATGGGCGTCGAAGTGGAAGACATCGAGTTGCCGCGCTTTCCCACCGGGGCGCTCTTCACGACGATCGTCACCGTGGAGAGCGGCGCGAACTTCCAGTCGCTGTTCGAGGACGGCAGCGCGGCTCGAATGTTCTCCTTCAACGAGGACCGGCGCGCCGGCTGGATGGCCGGGCGGATGCTGCCCGCAAGCGATTACCTGACGGCGCAGCGGATCCGCAACCAGCTCGTGCGCGAAGCCGACGCCATCCTGTCGCGGTACGACGCCGTGATCGCCCCGACCTGGCCGAACGGAGCAGCGCTGCGGGCAGTGCGGGACGGCTGGCCGATTCCGGCGCGCAACGAGTGGGAGCCGCCGGACGAGGTGAGCGGCCGGACGCCGCGGCTGAACTACATCGCGAACCTGGTCGGGCATCCCGGCCTCGCCATTCCCTGCGGATTCGACGAGGATGGCCTGCCGCTCTCGCTCCAGATCGTCGGATCTCCGATGGACGATCAGTCGGTGCTGGACTTCGGCATGGCCTTCCAGCGCGAAACGGACTGGCATCGGCGGCGCCCGCCGCACCCCTGGCGCGCCTGACGGAACCGATCGAAACCACCGGCGCCAGCGGACCGGACGGGTCGCGAAGAGAGCGCGTATAGTCGCCGGCTGGAAACGGTCGGGCAGCGCTTCGGTCCCGCGTTGCGAGCCCGACGGAAGCCAGCCGGGTCGGGAAGACGGGATCCCATTCCAGCCCGAAAAGAGGAGAGACATGTCCGAGAAGTACCGCTTGAGCCGCAGGGTGTTTCTGAAAGGAGCGGGGGCGACGGCGCTCGCGGGCGCGGCCACTTCGGGCGCCTCGCTCTGGAATCCGGGGACGGCGGTCGCGGCGCCGGCGCAGGACGCGTCGGGCGGTTTCGACTTCGACACGCCCTACGACCGCGTCGGAACCGACTGCGCCAAGTGGGACACGATCATCGAGCGCCACGGCCGGGAGAACATCCAGGTGGCGATGGGCGTGGCCGACATGGACTTCCGCTGCGCTCCGGTCATCACCGAAGCCCTGGCGGAGCGGGTCCGGCACGAGAACTGGGGCTACCTGAAGATGCCGGAGGACTTCTTCCCGGCGATCTGCGACTGGAACCGGGAGCGGCACGGCCTCGAAATCAACCCGGACCTGATGGCGCTTTCCGACGGCGTCCATCCGGCGCTGATCGCGGCGCTCAAGGCGCTCGCGCGGCCCGGCAGCCGGGTGCTCCTGACGACCTCGACCTACAGCGGCTTCTACACCGACCTCAGGGAGTCGCACACGCTCGCGGAAGAGAGTCCGATGATCGTCGAGAACGGCGTCCACCGGATGGACTTCGATGACCTCGAGTCCCGCATCTCGCAGGAGACCGACGCGCTGATCCTGTGCAACCCGCAGAACCCGACCGGGAACTGCTGGTCCGCGGAGGATCTGATGCGGCTGGGACAGCTCTGCCTGGAGCGCCGCGTCGTCGTGCTGGCCGACGAGATCCATTGCGACTTCGTGACGAAGGGCAACAAGTACACGCCGTTCGCCACGCTGCCGGACCAGGCCGTCGTGGACAACAGCGTCACCTTCCAGTCCGGGAGCAAGACCTTCAGCCTCGCCGCCATGAAGGTGGCGTGGTTCCACTCCACGAACCCGGAGTACTTCCGGAAGGTCCAGGACCAGCACATGGCCCAGACGAACACGCTGGGGGTCGTGGCGCACCACGCCGCGCTCCGCGGCGGGGCCGAGTGGCTGGACCAGTTGCTCGTTTACCTCGACGGAAACCACGACCTGGTGGAGAGCTTCCTGGCCGAGAACGTGCCGCAGATCAACTACGCCAAGGCGCAGGGCACCTACCTGGCGTGGCTGGACGTCAGCCAGATCGGCGAGGCGATCGATGCGGAGGCGAAGGCGGCGGTGGCCAGCGAGACCGAGGAGGAGCCGGTGACGGCGGAGGACATCATCGTCCGCTGGCTCGTCGAGAACGCCGGGGTCTATACGAACGCCGGCTCGAACTACGGCCCCGGCGGCGAGGGCTGGGTCCGGATGAACCTCGGCGCCTCCCGGCAGCTCATCCAGTTGGCGCTCGACAACATCGCCGAAGCGGTCAGCGAGCTGTAGGCCCCGGCAGGGAGCGCCACTCTCCGGAGCGGCGCTCTCCAGCGTCCAGGGCGCTGCAGGCCATCGCGCCGGGCGGGGGCCGCCCCGCCCATCGGAGCCCCGAGACGCGGGCTTCTGCCGAACTGCGGTGGGCGCTCTCCCGCGACGCCGAATGGGCCGGGAATGCGCCGTCAATGGGCCGGGAATGCGCCGGAATGAGCCGGGAATGGGCCGCCAATGAGCCGGGAATGGGCCGCCAATGCGCCGGAATGAGCCGCCAATGCGCCGGAATGGGCCGGAATGGGAATTCCATTCGCACCGGGCGCCCGCTAGCGCCGTCGCCAGCGCGCTCCCCGGCCCCGCCCGCGCAGCGCTGCGAGATCGAGCGTTCGCAGCACCTGGAGGTCTTCCCGGACCTGGCGGACCGTCGCTCCGTTCGTCAGTCGGGAGAGGAGCTCCCGCAGCGGCATCCCGTTCGGAGCCTCTTCGAGCAGCAGGAGGATGGACCGCTGCCTCTCGGTGAGGTCGCGCCCGACCCGTCGGGGAGGAACGTAGCGGCTGGGACGGAAGCGCACCGTGACCGCGCCGGCGACTTCCTCGATTTCCGGTCGCGGCAACCCCGCCTGCTCGGCGAGTTCGGCCATCCGGATCGTGCCGCGTCCCCAGCTTTCGATGATGCCCTGTCGGTAGAGGACCCTCGCGATCAGCGGATTCCACGGACGCGACTCGTGGGGTTCGAAGAGCATCTCGGGGGTCAGGCCGAAGTGCAACCCACCGGTCGAGGTGACTTCCAGGCGATCGTCATACACGCCGATTCCGATGGAGCCGCCGCCGACGGCGTAGTCGCGGTGGCAGATCGCGTTGGCCAGCGCCTCCCGCAGGGCTTCCGGAGGGTAGAGAGGGGAGTCCACGCGCTCGAACAGCCCGGGTTCGATCCGGCCCGCGATGGGCAGATTCTCGATCAGGAAGCGCTGACCCCCGTTCAGGAGATCGAAGCCCGACCTCGAGGCGAGAGGCAAATCGGCGCGAGTCTTAGTCTTTTCGGCCGCTACAGACGGCCGAGTCACTACTCCTCGCTCGCACCGTGAAACTTCGGGGCCAATTCGCGGCCGCCCGGCGCTGCCCGGTCGTCTCCTTGAACTCCTGCGTCTCGGACTCGCCGGAAGCAGCCCACGCGGCGAGGGTTTGCGGGACCATGATCGCCCGTAACCGTAGCGGAGCCGAGGGACCGGCGGTTGCGGTCCGCGGGAGGCAGCCCGTACGCTCCGAAGCCATGCAGTACGAACTGGGCCGGCGCGAATTCCTGATCGCAGGCGCCGCACTCCCCCTGGGGTGCGGTGCGCGCTCGGCGCAGGAACCGGAGTACGACCTGCTGCTGACGGGCGGCCACCTGCTGGATCCGCGGAACGGCCTGAGCGGCGTGCGCGATCTCGCGGTGGCGGGCGGACGGGTGGCCGCCGTCGAGCCGGCCATCGCGCCGGAACGCGCCTTCAAGGTCGTGGACTGCCGGGGCCTGATCGTGACCCCGGGGCTGATCGACCTTCACGTCCACGCCTTCGCGGGGACGAACGAGCGGGGGTCGTTCGCCGGGGACAACAGCCTGTATCCCGATGCGCACAGTTTCCGCTCCGGCGTCACCACCGTGGTGGACGCGGGCTGCGCCGGGTGGCGGAACTTCGAGACCTTCCTGGAGACGGTCATCGGGCGCAGCCGGACCCGCGTGCTGGCGTTCCTCAACATCGTCGGCCACGGCATGCGCGGAGGCGCCATCGAGCAGGATGTCGGCGACATGCAGGCGACGCCGACGGCGGACCTCGCCCGCGAACACTCCGACATCATCGTCGGAGTGAAGACAGCGCACTATGCCGCCCCGGACTGGTATCCAGTGGAGGAGTCGGTGCGCGCGGGCGAGGCGGCCGGAGTCCCGGTGATGGTGGATTTCGGGAACGATCACCCCGAGCGCCCACTGGAGACGCTGCTGGGCGAGAAGCTCCGCGCCGGAGACATCTACACGCACTGCTACGCCGGGAACCGCCGGGAGCTTCTCGAAGACGGAACCCCGAATCCGGGGCTCTTCGTCGGGCGCGAACGGGGGGTGGCCTTCGATGTGGGGCACGGCGCCGGGAGCTTCAAGTGGAGCGTCGCGGCGAAGTGTCTGGAAGCGGGCTTCCCGCCGGACTCGATCTCCACGGACCTGCATTTCGCTTCGATGAACGCCGGGATGCGCGACCAGATCACGACGATGAGCAAGCTCCTCGCGCTCGGCGAGTCGCTCGAGGATGTGATCCTGCAATCCACCTGGAATCCGGCTCGGCTCATCGGGCGCGAGGATCTGGGCCACCTGTCGGTCGGCGCCATCGCGGACATCGCCGTGCTCGAGAAGGAGACCGGCGAGTTCGGCTTCGTGGACAGCTTCGGCGCCCGTCACCACGGGACCGAGAACCTCGTCGCCGAAATGGCCTTCAAGGACGGTCGGCTGGTGTGGGATCCGAGCGGGCGGACCCGGCAGGACTGGCGCGAACTGCCGTTCGACTACGGACGGCAGGGCGAGCCGAAGTGGGACGGGATCCTCCACCGAAACCCGGCGTGACCGAAACCGGAGAGAGCACCATGACCGAGAGAAGAGAAGGGATCAGCCGACGGCGCGTGCTGCGGGGCGGAGGGGCGGCGGCGGTTCTGGGGGCGGCGGGCTGCGCCCCCGGATCCTCCGGGACCCCTGCCGCCTCGCCGGCGGACACGGGGGAGGTGTACGAGCGGCTCGGCATCCGGCCGGTCATCAACGGCATCGGCACCGTGACGGTCCTCGGCGGTTCGCTCATGCCGCCCGAGGTCGTGGACGCGATGGCGACCGCGGCCCGCCACTTCGTCCCCCTGCCCGAGCTTCAGGTGAAGGCTGGCGAACGCATCGCGGAGCTTCTGGACGTGCCGGCGGCCATGGTCTCCTGCGGCGCTGCGTCCGCGATGACCTGCGGGACCGCGGCGGCCATCACCGGCGGCGACGAGGAGAAACTGCGCGCGCTCCCCGACACGACCGGCATGAGGAACGAGGTGATCCAGCAGCGGGCCCACCGCACCGGCTACCAGGCGCAACTGCTGCTCACCGGGGCGAGAGTCGTCTGGGTGGACACGCGCGAAGAGCTCGAGGCGGCGATCAACGAGCGGACCGCGATGATGTTCTTCCTCAACTTCGCCGACCCCATGGGCCAGATCGGGCGCGCCGAGTGGATCGAGGTCGCCCGGGCGCGCGGCGTGCCCACGATGAACGACGCCGCCGCGGACATCCCGCCTCCCGAGCGGCTCCACACCTACGTCGCCGAGGGCTTCGACATGGTGGCCTTCTCGGGCGGAAAGGGTCTCCGGGGTCCCCAGGCCACCGGGCTGCTGCTCGGGCGGGCGGATCTGATCGAGGCGGCGCGGAAGGCGATCAGCCCGTTCGGAGGGATCGGCCGCGGGATGAAGGTGGGCAAGGAAGAGATCGCGGGCCTCGTGGCCGCCGTCGAGCGCTACGTCTCGCTCGACCACGAAGCCGAGCGGCGCGAACTCGACGCCCGCGCCGAACGGGTCCGGGGAGTCCTGTCGAATGTCCCCGGGCTGTCGCTCGGGATCTTCGTTCCGGACATCGCGAATCATGTGCCCCATGTGGACATCGAATGGGACGAGGACGACCTGGATCTCACGTCGCGGGATGCCTCCGCCCGGCTCCTCGAAGGGGATCCGCCGATCGCGGTGCAGCAGCGGGCGGAGGGTCAGCTTCGGGTTTCGATGTGGATGTTGCGCCCCGGCGAAGACGAGGTCGTGGCGGAGCGGATGCGCGCCCTGTTTGCCTGACGCGGCCCCGGTGCGCGCGTCCCCCGCGTAAGGCCGGCGCCCGGCCGTTCGGGGATGCCTGCAACGTGTCTATCCTGTCGTCACTTTACGCCGTAGAATGACGACGTGCTGTTCAGAAGACGACTTCGCGTTCCTGCAGGCAGTTTCTTCCTGTTCGGAGTCCGGGGGGTCGGCAAGAGCACCTGGGCGGGGCGCGCCATCCCGGATGCGCTGACCCTGGATCTGCTCGATGAGGAGCTGTTCCACGATCTGCTGGCGGATCCGGGGTTCTTCCGGTCGCTCGTCGCGAATGCCGACCCGAACCGATGGATCGTCGTGGACGAGGTGCAGCGCATCCCGTCGCTTCTGAACGAGGCGCACCGCCTCATCGAGGAGGGGCGACGGGTCGCGCTCCTCGGATCGAGCGCGAGGAAGCTGCGGGCGGCCGGAGTGAACCTGCTCGCGGGTCGGGCGCTCTGGCGGCAGATGTTCCCCCTTCTCCCGGAGGAACTGGGGGCGGCGTTCTCGGTGGACGAGGTGCTCCGGCGCGGCTCGATCGCACTCATCGCGACGGCGGCGGACCCGCGCAGCGCGCTCGAAAGCTACGTCCGGCTCTACCTCCGCGAAGAGATCCGGGCCGAGGCGCAGCTTCGCAACCTCGCGGGATTCACCCGCTTCCTGCCCGTCGCCGCGCTCCTCCACGGGCAGAAGATCAATGTCGCCGGGATCGCACGGGATGCCGGGGTCGCGCGTACGACGGCCGCGGGCTATCTCGAAGTCCTGGAGGACACCTTGATGGCGTGGAGACTCGAGGCGTACGAGGCGAAGTTGCGGGTTCGCGAGCGACGGCGGCCCAAGCTCTACTGGGTGGACCCGGGCCTGGTGCGCGCCGCCCGACGGCATCTGGGCCCGGTCGGAAACGAGGAGCGCGGTCCGCTCTTCGAGGGCTGGATCCTGGGGCTGCTCCGCGCCTACCGCGACGGCGGCAAGGAGCCGCTCTACGACGATCTTCGCTACTGGGCGGCCGCCGGATCCGAGATCGAAGTGGACGCCCTGCTCCTCCGGGGAGCCGACCGACTGGCCATCGAAGTCAAGGCGGCCCGCCGGATCCACTCTTCCCAGTTCCGCGGCCTCGGGGCCATCGCGGAACTCCCCGGCCTCGCGCGTCGGGTTCTGGTCTATCTCGGGGACCGGCGTCGGCGCACGCCGGGCGGGATCGAGATCTGGCCGGTCCCCGAGTTCCTCGCTGCGCTGGAGCAGAACCGGCTCTGGCCGTGAACCCGGGCGGGCCGTCGCCCCGCCCGGGCTCCTCGGGAAATCGCGCCTCAGCGGCCGGCCGAAGCGCGCTGGATGAAGCCGCCCACGTCTTCGCGCCACTGCGGCAGGAGGGACTGCTCCACGTACATCATGTGACCGGCGGCGAAGTCGGCCCGCTCCACGTTCTCGCGCAGCTCGGGCGGAAGGCCCATGTGGTCCACGCTCCAGACCGCCGCGAAGTACGGCGTCGCCAGGTCGTAGATCCCGTTCACGAGCAGGACCTTCAGCTTCGGGTTCCGCTTCATCGCGCGGGCGAGGTCGGGAATGACGTTCGGGGTGCCGCCGCCACGGACGAAGGCGCCCCCGCCCCCGAGCCGGCCCCAGTTCCAGTTCCGGGTGCCGCCGCTCGGGACGTACTCGCGCTCCCCGTCGTAGCCCAGCTCGCTGCGCAGGTAGCTGTTGAACGCCGAGGTGTAGGCCGAGCTGATCGCGGTGGACTGCGGATCGTGCGAGGGACGGCCGCCGAGCACGTCGCCGGCGGGACCGGTGAACCGGGCGTCGAGGCGGCCCACGATCAGCCCGTCGTCGCGAAGCAGTTCCGCCTCGAACGCCGGCGCCGTGACCCGCAGGTCCGACTTCTCGATGAAGTCCCGGCTGAGCCCGGTGTAGCGGTGCATCTGATCCACGATCCGGGCGCGCCGTTCGGGATCCAGCCCGCCGCCCGCCAGCAGCGCAGTGGCGTACTCGTTCAGCGACCACGCCTCGACCTCGGCCATGAACGCCTCGAGGTCGTCCGGGGAACCGCCGGGCAGCGCGTCGAGGTAACGCGCCGTGATGGCGTAGGAGGGCAGGTTCACGATGTAGGGGATGTCGTCCCCCGGCGCGAACTGGATCGTGTTGAACTGGAGGACGACGGAGACCAGGACGATGCCGTTGAGATCGATGTTGGCGCGCTGGAGGTGACCGGCGAGCACGGCGGAGCGGGTCGTCCCGTAGCTCTCGCCGAGGAGGAAGCGCGGCGAGTTCCAGCGGTCGTATTCGCTCAGGAACCGCCGGACGAACTGCGCCAGCGAGCGGGCGTCCTCGTCAATGCCCCAGTAGTCCGAGCCGTCCGTCCCTTCGAGCGGGTGGCTGAACCCGGTGCCGATGGGATCCACCATGACGATGTCGGCCATGTCGAGCAGCGTGAACTGGTTGTCCTCGAGAGGGTAGGGCGGGGCGCCCTGGGGGCCGACCTCGGGGGTGACTACGCGCCGGGGGCCCATGATCCCCATGTGGAGCCAGAAGGAGGCGGAACCGGGCCCGCCGTTGTAGGAGAAGATGAGGGGTCGCTCGCCCGAGGGCGCGCCGTTCGTGCGGAAGTAGGCGGTGTAGAACAGCTCCGCCGCGTCCTCGCCGTCGTCGTTCGTGAGCGTGGTGCTCGCGACCACCGCGTCGTACTCGACGGTCTCCTCCCCGATGACGATGGCGTGGCTGCTCTCCCAGCGGTCCCTTGCCGTGGCTCCCGCGTCGGCATCCTGGGCGGACGAGGCGGGCGCGAGGCACAGGGCCAGCGCGATCAGCAAGGCGGTGAAGCGAATCATGGGTCTCCCTCCGGACGGTACGAGAAAAGGGGAGCCGCCCGTCTCGGGGCGACTCCCCTCGAGGCCAGCCGGGAAAGCCTAGAACACGAAGCCGGCGAGGAGCATGAGCCGGCGCGGTTCCACCCAGCTCGACGGGATGAAGGCTTCCCCGGGATCCTCCAGCCGGAGACTCGAGTTCCAGATGCTCGCCGTGCTGTTCAGGGTGTTGTAGAGGTAGGCGTCCAGCTTCAACTGGAGGTCGCCGATGGCCAGACGCTTGCCGAAGCGCAGGTCCAGCATCCAGATCGTCGGGTGGCGAAGGCCATCCCGAGAGCCAGCCGTTTCCACGATGAAGTTCTGCGCCTGCTGAGCCGTGACGCCAGCCGCCCGAATCTGCCGGGAGAAGGGCTTTCCGCTCTCGACGTTCGCGTTCACCGCCAGGATGAGATCCCACGGCAGGAAGAGAACGCTCTGCAGCCGGAACATGTGGGGCCGGTCACCCTGAAGGAGCTGTCCGTCGTTCAGATTCAGATAGGAGTTGGGATCCTGCCCTTGACCGCTGCCGTAGAACGGATTGTTCTGGGACTCGTACCAAGGTCGTGGAATCAGGCCGTGAGACCTGGAATAGGTATAGGACCCCTGAACACTCCACAGGCTGGTGTCGCGGGCCCCGAACGTGAAGAGGACACCGTCGTAGGTCTGTTCGTACTTCTCCGGGGCGCCGGGAAAATCCCCTGGCGAGTTTCCCTTGACCAATGTCGGCTGAGCCGTCTGGCTGAGAAGCGTGACCGGATTGCCGTTGTAGGGGTCGTTCCACTGTACCGACTCGTACTGGCCGCCAAGAATGGACCAGCCCACCATGCGGTCGGTGTACTTGTGGACGTACTGCACCCCGACCGACATGTTGTTGCCGATCTCGCGCTCGTACCCCGCCGTGTAATGGTAGGAGCGCGGCGCCATCAGGTTGTCCGGCTGGGTCAGCTCGCCAGCATCCAGTGAGTAAGCAAGGTCGCCCAGCGAGCCGTCGTCGTTCAGAAGAAAGACCTGATACGGCGTGACGCCAGGCGCCGGAGCATCCCAGTTGCCGATCACGTTCTGATCGTAATGAACTCCGAAGAACCCCTTGATCGCCGACCGCCCGGCCTCATCGGGTCGGAACGTGAAGCCGATGCGCGGGCTCAGCAGGTTCCACTCGACGATGTCGGGATCGCCGGGAGCGTTCCCTTCCACGACCACGGCGTTGATCGCCGTGAACTCGCTCTCCCCTCCTTCGACCGACGCGAGGAGCTCGTAGGCTGGAATCTCCCCCCGGTTCAGATCGAGGCGCAGACCGAGATTCAGGGTGAGACGATCGTTGACGGTGACGGTGTCGTCCACGAAGATGCCGTTGTCCCGGGAGATGCCCCCGTAGCGATAGGGCTCCTGGATAACCTGATAGAGGACACCACCGGACTGGTACTGGTAGGCGCTGTTCGGCCCGGCCGCCACGCCAGTGACCGCGACCCCTTCGGCGATCTGGACGCCGAAGCGGAACTCGTGCTGCGCTCCGAGGAAATCGTCCGCGTAGTGCGTCACCTTGGCGTTGAACTGGTTGCTCCACGTCGTGTAATCCCACGGGAACACCACGCCGCCTTCATAGGTCGTATTGGGTTCCGCATCGTAGTTCACGAACGGCATCTCGAAGCTCCCGGTCGGCGAGTCACGAATGTCGGTGGCGTGCCACCCCGCGTATCGCGCTTCAAGCAGGGTATTGTCGGACATCGTCCAGGTCCAGCCGAGGGAACCGGCGATGTTCTGCCCGCGTTCGACGGACGCCGCCGATGCCGCCACGTTCGGCGAGCTTCCGCCGATGCCCGCCCAGTCCTCGAACTGGCTGTTGAAGAAGACCTCGTTCCGGTCGTTGATGCGGTAGGTGAGCTTGAGCCCGATCTTGTCGTTCTCGGAACGGTCCGCCGTGGCCAGCTCCGGGTTGTTCCCCGCCTCCCAGGCGCTGTCCCGGGTGTAGCCGCCGCTCGCCATGAACCACATCCGCTCCCGGATGACCGGCCCACCCAGCGTGAACGTGATGTCCTGGTAGTTGTCGCGCTCGTAGGCGAAGGAGTTGGGGCTCCCCGCCTCCACCGGCTCTCCGGTGCCGGCATCGGCATAGATCTCCGGCCAGGTGAGCGCGTTGCGCTGATAGAAGTAGTTCCCGGTCCCGCTGAAGGTGTCGCCCCCCTTCTTGGTCACGATGTTGAAGACGCCGCCGGTGGCGTTGCCGAACTCCGCCGGGGCGCCGATCCCGATGATCTCGACTTCCTCGATGGCGTCCACGTTGGGATCCCACCATGAGGATCCGGTCTCCGGCGCGCTCGACTCGATCCCGTCGATGTTCCACGAGTTGGACTGCTGGTTCGACCCGAAGGCGATCGTCCGGTCTCCGCCCCCACCACTGTTCATCTGGCTCATCCCGGGAGCGATGTGGATGTAGTCGTAGAAGTTCCGCTCGGTGGGGAGTTCCTCCACCAGCTCCGAGCTGAAGGTCGTGATCGAGGCGTTCGAGGCGACATCGAGGAGGGGTGCTTCCGCGACGACCTGCACCGTCTCCGTGACCGTGGCCAGGTTCAGCGTGGCGTCGAGCGTGGCGGTCGTGTTCTGCCCGACCCGGATGCCCTCGAAGCGCACCGTGTCGAAGCCGCTCAGCGAGACCTCGACGGCGTACTCACCGACGGGAAGACCCGGAAACCGGAACACTCCGGATTCGTTCGTCACCGTGGAGCGGGAGCCGCCGATGATCGCGTCACTGAGGAGCATCGCGGTGGCGCCGGGGATGACGGCGCCCGAGTCATCCGTGACCGTGCCGCGGACGAGGCCGCTGTCCTGGGCGGCGGCGACCGGCGCAAGCAGGAGCGCAACGAGCCCGGCGATGAGCATGGGCCGCGAAGAGCGGAGAAGACGGGTCATGAGTTCCTCCGGGGGTCGGGATCGAGCGGTGGCGACCCATCCGATCCCCCGGACCGAATCCGGCGGATTGGACGAGGCGCTCGATGCCGAGAGTTCGTCGTGGGGTGAGATCTGTCGAGACGCATCGGGATTCTATGCGTTGGAGAAAACAGACTTCCGAAGCGTCGGGGGCGGGACTGGAACGGCAAGAGGCAAGGATGGGGCCGGCAGCGTTCATCGCCTCGTGATTCATCGCGTCATGATTTATCGCCTCATAGGCGCGCACTCGGGGGCGCGCACTCGGGCGCCGCGAGCCGAGCCCGCCCGGAATACCGCCCAGCCGCCTCCGTGTGGCCGGCCGATGCCGCGACCTCCGCGGCGGCGGCAAGCACTTCGGGGTCGAAGGGCCGAAGCGCCAGCGAGTCCCCGAAGGCGGCCAGCGCGCGGGCGGGGCGCCCGAGACCGGCCAGCGCCTGCCCGAGTCGCGCGAAGTCGTCAGAGCGGTTCGGGTCGTCCGCCGGGTCCGGATCGGCGGACAGCGCTTCCCATGCGGCGGCGGCCGCGACGAAGTCGCCGCGGTCGAGGGCGGATCGGGCCTCCGCCCGCGCCTGCTGCCGCTGGTTCGACCTGGCCCACGCGGACGATTCCGCGGCCTTCACCGCCTCGAGGCGGGCGAGCACCCGGTCCGCCTCGCCGGACGCGCCGGTTCGCCGGAGCGCGGTGTGGAGCGCCGTCAGGATGGCGGGATGGCCGGGTCGGATCCCGGCCAGCGCGCGCAGCTCGCCGGCGGCTTCCTCGATCCGGCCGAGCCGGAGGGCGCGCCGGGCGAGGGTGAAACGGGTGTTCACGGCCCCGGCCGCTCGCCGGGCGCGCTCGGCGAGGAGGACGAGAAGCTCCTCGTCGTCACCGGCGGCGAGGGCGTCCAGCGCCGGACTCGCCATCTCTCCGGCTGCGGCGGGGTCGAGCCGCAGGGCCTCGGCGTAGGCGGCGAGCGCGGCGCTCATGTCCATCCGGAACGCCCGCAGCTCGCCGAGCAGCATCCAGAGCGCGGGATCCCGGTCGCCTCCGGCGGCGAGCGCCGACTCGGCCGCCGCCAGCGCCTCCTCCGGGTCGGATTCCCGAGCGGCGCGGGCGAGCAGAAACCAGGCTGCGGGATCCGCGGGAGCGATCTCGGTGGCGCGGCGGGCGGCGCACCGGGCCAGCTCCTCGACCTGCGCGGCGGTGGCCGCAAGCGACAGGGCGCGCCACGGACGCGGTCGCTCCGGAGCCAGCCGGGCCGCCTCGCGCGCCGCTTCGAGCGCGGTCTCGACATGGTGGATCCGGGACGGCGTCCAGCCGTCGGACGAATGGATTCCCGCCAGGCGGCGGGCGAGGTCCGACCGGCGAAGCAGCGCCGGCGCGAAGGCGGGAGCGAACCGGAGCGCTTCGCCGGTCGCCTCGAGCGCTCCTTCCAGGTCGCCCTCGCCGTCCAGCGCCTCGGCGAGGAGCGCCCACGCGAGGCCGGGACGCTGGACCGGGACCGCGCCCGCGGGGGTGGCCTCTCCGGTTGCCTCGAGCGCGGCGCGCAGGTGGTCCCCGGCGACGGCCCATTCGGATCGGGTGACCGCGAGCGCCCCGAGCTGGAGACGCGCGGGCCCGTGGAACGGCGCCTCGTCCACGACCTGCAGCAGCAGGGGAACCGCTGCGTCCTCGTTTCCTTCGGCGAGGTGGACGAGAGCCGTCTCCATCCGGGCGCGGATTTCGGGCGTCTGGGCGGCTGCCGGGGCGAGGAAGAGCGCGAGAGCGGTCGTGGCGGCGACGGTTGGGCGCGCGATCATGGGTCCGGCCTCAGCGTCCATAGGTGATGGGCGCGGCGCCGCTCTGGAGAACCCCTACCGGGAGAACCGGGGCGCTCCATAGGAAGAGTGACGCTCCATAGGAACAGCGGCGGTTCATTGGAAGAGCAGCGTTCCGTGGGGCGCCGCGGGAGCGCCGCGCTTCAGGATCCAGGTGCGGCGCGGGGCGAGATCAGGCCAGGTTTCGACCATGCCATCGCGCCAGCGCACCTCGACCGATACCGGTCGGTCCGAATCTCCGAGGCCGAAGTGGAGCACGCGCTCGCTGTCGGAGGCGTAGCTCCCGCCGGAGGTCTGACCCGCGCGGCGCCGCGCGGCGCCCGAGGTCAGCGTGACCCGCGCGCCGAGGCCATCGCGCTCCCCGATGGGATCCACCAGCCGGAAGCGGATCCAGCCTCCGGGGGCCACGGTCCGCCCGCGCCACAGGACAGGAGCGGCATCCTGGTTCGAGACCGCGACTTCCCAGTCGCCATCGCCCTCCAGGTCGAGAAGCGCCATGCCCCGGGAGGAGCGCTCCGGGCGCCCGAACGTCCCGGCGCGGTAGCCGTCGCCCTCGCGGAGGAAGAGCTGGTCCGGCTGCGCGTAGGACTCTCCGAGCGCCGGATCCTCGTCCACCTGGGGATAGAGATGACCGTTCGCGAAGGCGAGGTCGAGGTCGCCGTCGTTCTCGGCGTCGAAGAAGACCGCCCCCCACCCGAGCGGGGCGAAGGTCGCGGTGGCGATCCCGGCCCCGACCGCGTCGTCGAGGAAGAGATCCGTTGCGAGCCCCCGATAGAAGGCGTAGTGGTCGTGAGCGAAGTTCGTCACCGCGAGGTCGGGGAAGCCGTCCCCGTCGGCATCCGCCGCCGCGACGCCCATGCTCCCCTGCGTCGCGCCGTCGGCGCTGAGCGCCACGCCGGTGAGGAGGCCGACATCCCGGAATCCGCCCCCGTCGTTCCGCCAGAGCGCGTTCGCCGCGGAGTCGTTCGCGACGAAGAGGTCGGGGTCGCCATCGCCGTCCGCGTCGAGAGCGGCCACCCCCATGGAGTAGCGCGGCGGGCCGGTGGCGAATCCGGCGACGGTCGTCTCGTCGAGAAAGCCGCCGCCGCCATCGGCGCGATAGAACCGGTTCGCCGCCGGAGGGAGCCCGCGGGGCCCGTCGAGCACGAGCACCCGCCCTCGCCACCGGCGAGTCCGTTCGCCGCTCCGGATCTGCGCCTCCGTCGTCTCGATGTAGTTCGCGACGAAGAGATCGGCGAGACCATCGTCATCCGCATCGAGGAAGGCGGCGCCGATGCTCCACTCGTTTCCGGCGACGCCGGTGGAGGCCGCGATCTCGGTGAAGGTGCCGTCCCCGTTGTTGCGGAACAGCAGGTTCGGCCCGAGTGCGGTGACGTAGAGATCGGGGAAGCCGTCGCCGTCGAAGTCACCGCTGACCGCGCCCTGCCCCCACGCATCGGTGCGGAGCCCGGCTTTCTCTGTCACATCGGTGAACCGGCGTCCCCCCTGATTGCGGTAGAGCGCCCCGGAACGAGGTCTCCAGGGGCCCCCGGGGGCCTCCCACGCCGGGGCGTTCGGGAAGTAGAGGTCGGGGTAGCCGTCCTGGTCGTAGTCGAACGCCGCGACCCCGGTCCCGGTGGACTCGGCGATGTGGTCCTTCGAGGGACCGCCGGTCCCGGTAACGACCGTCAGGCCCAGCGCCGGAGCGCCATCGTTCCAGTCCTGCGCGAGGAGAGGAACCGGCAGGAACGCGGCGACGAGCGTGACCGCGGTGAGGCGCAGCTTCAGTCCCGGGGCGCAGGCTGCTCGTGCCCGATCACCGGATGGGCCACGTAGGGCGCCTCCAGTCGGCCGATCGTCTCCTCGTCGAGTTCGAGCTCCACGGCGGCCGCGAGCTCGTCGAGCTGCCAGATCCGCGTCGCGCCGACGATGGGGGCGGTGACGCCGGGCACCGAAAGCACCCATGCCAGCGCCACCTTGGCCGGAGGTTCGCCGAGATCCCGCGCGACCTCGAGCACGGTGTCGAGGACGGCGAAGTCGCTGTCCTTGTAGTAGCGCTCCGCGTTCAGCGAATCGCTCCCGGCGCGGGCGGTCGCGGATCGGTCCTCCCGACTGCGGCTGCCGGTGAGGAATCCGGCGGCCAGCGGGCTCCACGGGATGATTCCCACGCCCTCGTCGAGGCACAGGGGAATCATCTCGCGCTCCTCTTCGCGATAGACGAGATTCAGCAGGTTCTGCATGGACACGAAGCGCTGGCATCCGAACTGGTCGGCAGCGTGGAGCATCTGCGCGAACTGCCAGGCCGCCATGCTGCTCGCGCCGAGGTAACGCACCTTGCCGGCGCGCACCAGGGAGTCGAGCGCCTCGATCGTCTCCTCGATCGGCGTGTGCGGGTCGAACCGGTGGATCTGGTAGAGGTCGAGATAGTCGAGGCCGAGCCGCTTCAGCGATGCGTCGCACGAGGCGAGGATGTGCTTGCGGGACAGGCCGCCCCGGTTGGGACGGTCGGCCATCGGGAAAAAGACCTTGCTCGCGACCACGTAATCCTCGCGATGCGCGAGCTCGCGAAGGAGCTTTCCGGTGATTTCCTCGCTCCTGCCGAGCGAATACATGTCCGCCGTGTCGAAGAAGTTGATGCCGAGATCGAGCGCCCGGACGAAGTGCTCCCGCGCCGCGGTCTCGTCGAGAAGCCAGGGACGCCACGCGGGATCCCCGTAGGTCATGCAGCCGAGCGCGAGGCGACTCACTTCGAGGCCGGTGTCGCCCAGGCGCGCGGTCTTCATGAAGCGGAAGTTCCGTCGGATGTCGCATCCACCCGGGATCCGAGCACGCGAACCAGCACGATCGTGGCGGCGGCGCCCGCGAGAAGCGCGATCCACGGTGAGACGCCGAAGCTGGTCGGCAGGATGCCGAGCCCGATCGCGATGCCCGCCGCGCTGAGCGCATAGGGGAGTTGCGTTCGAACGTGGTCTATGTGGTCGCAGGCGGAAGCCATGGAGCTCAGCACGGTGGTGTCCGAGATCGGGGAGCAGTGGTCGCCGAACACGGCGCCGGCGAGTACGGCGCCGACGACTCCCATGAGAATCGGATCCGCAGCCGCCGGCGCCAGGCCGGCGTTCGCCGAGAGGGCGCTCGCGAGGGGGATCACGAGTGGCATCAGGACCGCCATGGTCGCCCAGCTCGTGCCGGTGGCGAAGGCCATCACGCCGGCCACGATGAACGTGAGCGTCGGCAGGAGGCCCGGGCTGAGGACGTTCTGGAGAACCTGGACGAGATAGTCCGCGGCGTGCAGATCGCCCGTGACATCGCCGATGGACCAGGCCAGGATCAGGATCACGATGGCGAGCACCATGGATCGCAGCCCCGCGAGCCAGGCGTCCATCGCGTCGGCGAGCTTCAGGACCCGACGGGCAACGGCGAGAACGATCCCCGAGGCGCAGCCGGCGATCGCCGCGCACAGCAGGGCGACATAGGAGTCCGAGTTCGTCACGATGTCCCGGACGCCGTAGTCGGTGGCGCCGGCGGCCACCAGCGCATCGCGTCCCGTGATCCAGATCATGATGCCGGCCGTTCCCAGGACGAACAGGATGGGAACGACGCCGTGGATCCAGAGCCGGGTGGCGCCCCCGTCGGCGATCTCGGGATGCTCGTCGAGGGTCTCGGTGGCGGGTTCGGCGCCCGGCCGCAACGGCTGGTTCAGCGTCCGGGCGCGCTGCTCGGCGGCGCGCATGGGACCGAAGTCGCGACCGAGAAACCCCACCGAGAGCGCCAGCGCGAACGAGAAGATGGGGTAGAACCGGTAGGGGATCGTGCGGAGGAAGACCGAGTAGCCATCCTCCGGATAGGAGATGAGGTCGAGGCCCTGGTCAATGAGTCCGACTTCGTATCCGATCCAGGTGGAAACGATCACGGTGCTCGCTACGGAGGCGGCGCCGGTGTCGGTGAGGAAGGCGAGCTTCTCGCGCGAGACCCGGAGGCCGTCCGTGATCGGCCGCATGAGGTTGCCCCGGATGATCACATTGGCGTAGTCGTCGAAGAAAACAACGAAGGCGGTCAGCATCGTGCTGACCTGGCCCTGCCTCGGCGTCTTCGCATAGCGGGTGATGAGCTCGGCGAAGCCCCGCGCGCCCCCGCTGCGGGCAAGAATCCCGGCGAGCCCGCCGAACATCATGCTGAAGACGATGATGTGCGCCCGGTCGGAGTCGGCAACGGCCCCGATCACGAACCGGCTGCCGACCTCGAAGAAGCCGGTCAAGGGGTTGAAACCGGTCAGGATCGTGGCTCCGATCCAGATCCCCGCCACCAGGGCGACGATGACCTGCCGCAGCCAGATCGCCAGCACGATCGCGAGGAGAGGTGGAGCAAGCGAGAGCCATCCGGGGATGGCGCGGACGGAAGCGCTCCCACGGGCAGCCCCCGAAGACACCGAGACCCCGATGGCTCCCGACCCCGCGACCGTCACGCCGGAAACGACCAGCCCGCCATCCGACGCGCTGATGGATTCGTGGCTCGCGCCTTCGAGGGTGGTCGCGGCCGCCGTGAGCGGGCCCCCTCCATCGCCCGGGCTGACGGTCAGCTCGAAAGGCACGCCGGTCAGGACGATCTCGGGGGCCTGAACCTCGAGCTCGACCTCGGGCGCATCGCGGTCCACCTGGGCCTGCGCCGGGACCGCGCTCGCGCACCACGCGAGCATCGCTGCCCCCACGGCCAAGGCAAGCCGCCGTCGCATCAGGAGAGAATGCGCCTCACCGCAAGCCCATCCGCCGGGCGCCCAGACAACACGGTGGCGATTGTAAGTGCGAGCCGCGATTCCTCCCGGCTCCCCCCGGCTCTTCCTCGACCGGCGCCGCGCCGACCCGCCGGATCCCCGGTGACCGTCTCGGCCAGACGAGTGCCCCCAGACCAACGCGAGCAAGGCGCAACCCGAAGGAAAGACCTCCGGGCACACCCATCCCCCGCCCGCCCCTGCCGCCGGCGTTCGACCAGTCCACCCCACCCGGAGTGTCCCGGCAACGACCTACTCTCCCACAGCGCTTCCACTGCAGTACCATCGGCGCTGGAGGGCTTAACTGCCGTGTTCGGGATGGGAACGGGTGTGGCCCCTCCGCTGCGGTCACCGGGACGAAACTGATCCGTTTTCGTCATATTGGAAGGTCTGGCAAAGCCCATCTCGGCGGACGCCGATCCGAGCTCGTTTTCATCAGTGCGATTCCGCGCCGCGTGGTCCATGGACCCGCGGAGTGCGGTCAAGACTCACGGCCGATTAGTACCCGTAAGCTGAGACGGTTACCCGCCTTGCACCTCGGGCCTATCTACCTGGTGGTCTTCCAGGGGCCTTCAGGGGTCTTTCGACCCGGGAGATCTCATCTTGGGTGGGGCTTCGCGCTTAGATGCTTTCAGCGCTTATCCCGACCGAACGTGACTACCGAGCAATGCCCCGAGGCGGGACAACTCGTACATCAGAGGTTCGTCCAGCCCGGTCCTCTCGTACTAGGGCCAGCTCCCCTCAAATCTCCTGCGCCCACGACAGATGAGGACCGAACTGTCTCACGACGTTCTGAACCCAGCTCGCGTACCGCTTTAATGGGCGAACAGCCCAACCCTTGGAACCGGTTACAGCTCCAGGATGCGATGAGCCGACATCGAGGTGCCAAACCTAGCCGTCGATATGAACTCTTGGGCTAGATAAGCCTGTTATCCCCGGAGTACCTTTTATCCTTTGAGCGACGGCCCTTCCATGCGGGACCGCCGGATCACTAAGCCCTGGTTTCCCATCTGCTCGACTTGTAGGTCTCGCAGTCAAGCGCGCTTGTGCCTTTACACTCTGCGGCTGGTTTCCAATCAGCCTGAGCGCACCTTGGGGAGCCTCCGTTACTTTTTGGGAGGCGACCGCCCCAGTCAAACTACCCGCCTGACAGGGTCCCTGACCCGGGTTCACGGGCCCAGGTTAGAACTCCAGAACGATGAGAGTGGTATCTCACCAATGGCTCCACTGGAACCTAGATTCCAGTTTCAAAGCCTCCCACC
>JAJEAO010000085.1:0-20000 GCA_022822745.1 Acidobacteriota bacterium | reverse complement strand
GGGGGCGAACCCGGCGGTCGTGAGGAGTCCGATCACCTCGGCGGGTCCGTCCATCGGCCGAACCGGGGCGTCCTCGGGCACCCCGCCGCGAGCGAACACGGCTTCGAAGCGCTCGCGGGCGGCATCCGCGGCCGGGCGGGAGTGGAAGTCGGCGACGATGCGGGTGGCGAGATCCTGTTTCGCCGTCTTGGGGTGCGTCTCGCCGGACCCGACGCGTTTCCGGAGATCGGCGATCCCGGCCGGAGTGAGATCGGTGAGGAGCTCGAAATAGCGAAACATGAGCTCGTCGCTGATGGACATCAGCTTCCCGAACATTTCGGCCGGGGGATCGGTCACCCCGACGGCGTTGCCCAGGCTCTTCGACATCTTCTCCACGCCGTCCAGCCCGGTGAGGAGCGGCATCGTGAGCACGGTCTGCGGTTCGAGCCCGTACTCCCGCATGATCTGGCGGCCCACGAGCAGGTTGAAGAGCTGATCGGTCCCGCCGAGTTCGAAATCCGCCTTCATGGCGACCGAGTCGTAGGCCTGGGCCAGGGGATAGAGGAACTCGTGGATCGAGATCGGCTGCCCCCGGCGAAAGCGGTTCGAGAAGTCGTCCCGCTCCAGCATCCGCGCCACCGTGTATCGGGAGGCCAGCCGGATCAGTCCTTCCGCGCCCAGTCTTCCGAGCCACGAGCTGTTGAAGGCCACCCGGGTGCGATCCGGATCGAGGATGCGGAACACCTGCTCGCGATAGGTCCGGGCGTTCGCCTGGATCTGCTCCGGCGTCAACTGCGGACGGGTCTTCGAGCGGCCGGTCGGATCTCCGATCATCCCGGTGAAGTCGCCGATGACGAACCAGACCTCGTGGCCGAGATCCTGGAAGTGCTTCATCTTGCGGATCACGACGGTGTGTCCGAGGTGAAGATCCGGCGCCGACGGGTCGAAGCCGACCTTGACCCGGAGGGGGGCGCCCGTTTCGGCGTGACGCGCCAGTTTCGCCTCGAGTCCCCCTGCGGGCTCGAGGTCCGCCGCCCCCCTGGCGAGGTAGGCGGCCTGTTCGGCAAGCGTCATCGGAGGTCGGGCCGGCGGCCCGGTTCCGGGGCGATGACCGCCACCCGGCCCCGGAGCGAGACCCGACCCTCCACGAGGAGCCGGATCGCTTCCGGGAGGATCCGGTGCTCCGCCGGAAGCACCCGGGCGGCAAGGGACTCGGGGGTGTCTCCCGGGAGGACCGGAACCGTGGCCTGGAGGAGGATCGGGCCGGTGTCGAGCCCTTCGTCCACGAGGTGGACGGTCGCTCCGTGCCAGCGCACTCCGTACTCGATGGCCTTGCGGTGGACGTCCAGCCCGCGGAATGCGGGCAGGAGCGAGGGGTGGACATTCACGATGCGGTGCCGGAAGGCCCGGACGATCACGGGCGAGAGCACCCGCATGAATCCCGCGAGACAGATGAGGTCCACGCGGTGGCGGCGCAGGATTTCCAGCACCTTGCCGTCGTAGGTCGTCCGGCGCCGGAATTTGCGGTGCGAGAGCACCTCGGTGGGGATCCCGAAACGGCGTGCCGTCTCGAGGCCGGCGGCTCGGGGCCGGTTGCTGAAGACGAGCGCCGGCTCCACGGGCAGATGCCCGGCGCGAGCGGCCTCGAGGACGACGGTCATGTTCGTGCCGCGGCCGGAGAGAAAGATGGCGAGCCGACGCCCCGGGACGCGGATCGGAACCAGCGGAGCCTCGTTCATGGCCTGCTCATCTTCCCCGATTCCATCCGGGGGCTCCGGTGAAGCGCACCGCCGGGGCGCCTTCCGGTCGGCTGACGACCTCGCCGAGGGTCCACGCGTCGGGGTCGGACGCGAGCACGCGGTCCGCATCGGGCGCCGAGGTCAGGATGACCATGCCCACGCCGCAATTGAACACGCGAAGCATCTCGGCGTCGGACACGCCGCCGCCCCGCCGCAGCGCATCGAAGACGGGCGGAAGCATCCAGCCGTCGAGGTCCACCCGCACTGCGAGGCCCGGAGGCAGGATCCGCGGCAGGTTTCCCTCGAGACCGCCGCCGGTGATGTGGGAGAGCCCGCGGACGGCTCCGGCCTCCAGCAGCGGCGCCACCGCGGGCAGGTAGCAGCGGTGACGCGCCAGCAGGGCGTCCGCGACCGTGCCGACCGACCCGGGGAACGGGTCGTGAACCCCCAGACCGAGGCGCTCGAACACGATCGCGCGGGCCAGGGAAAAGCCGTTCGTGTGGAGCCCGGACGACGGAAGCGCCACCGCCACGTCGCCGGCGCGGACCTCGCTTCCGTCCACGATCCGGTCGCGATCCACCACGCCCACGATGGTCCCGGCCACGTCGTAGTCGCCCCCGGGATAGAAGCCGGGCATCTCCGCCGTCTCCCCGCCGAGAAGCGCCACGCCGAACTCTCGGCAGGCTTCGGCGATCCCCGCCACGACCCGGGTGGCCACCTCGGCTTCGAGGCGTCCCATCGCGAAGTAGTCGAGGAAGAAGAGGGGTTCGGCGCCCTGAACGAGGATGTCGTTGATGCAGTGCGAGACGAGGTCGTAGCCGGGGGCTTCGTGACGCCCGGCCTCGCGGGCCACCCGGAGCTTGGTTCCGACGCCATCGGTGGAAGCGACCAGCACGGGACGGGCATGGCGGCTCAGATCGAGCTGAAACAGACCCCCGAAGTGGCCAATGTCGCTCAGGACTTCGGAACGGGTCGCGCTCCGAACCAGGGGCCTGATGCCGTCCAGAACCCGATCCGCCTCGCCGAGGTCCACTCCCGCAGAGCGGTAGTCGAGTGGTTCCATCCGTGCGTCGCCCCCGGCCCCAGCCGACGGCGCGTCACCGCCAGATCGCACCGGACCGGGGGAGGTCATCCGCCGAGGAGCGCGGCGACGCGCGCCTCGTTCTCGTCCACGAACGGATTGATGAAGCGCACCCCGCCGAGGAGCCTGCCGTCCTGAAAGTCCTCCGTCAGGATGGCGCCACAGCCCGCCCGACGAGCCGTCGCCCACAGCATGGCGTCCCAGAACGAGATGCGGTGCGACTCCATGACTCGCATCGCGTCCACGAGATCGCTCGCCGCGTTCGGCGCGACGCGAAAGACAGCGAGCCAGTCGGCTACGAAGCCACCCGCTTCCCGCGGCTTCAGTTTCTGCTTGCGTGTCGTGGCGGAGAAGAACTCGGTGAGGGACTGGAGTGTCAGAACGCAGTCGCGCCGCGCCGCCCGGACCATGAGGGCGAGGGAGACCTCACGGCGATGGGAGTCGGCATCGCGGTCCGCCGCGTAAACGAGAATGTTCGAATCGAGGGAGAAGCGGCCGTCCACGCCGGGGGCGATCATCGTCCCTTCGGCGGCGCGCCCTCGCGGTTGTGCATCGCGTCGCGGTCCTCGATCCTCATGTCGTGCAGCGCGTCGCGGTCCTCGATCCTCATGCCGCCCAGCGCCGCGCCAGCTCGGATCCGCACCTTCATCCGCTCGTACGCCTCGACCCACCGGAAGTCCCGCATGCGGTCCTCCTCATGGGGCACGATCCGCGCGACCGGCCGCCCGCGGCGGGTGATCACGAACCGCGCTCCCGCCTCGGCCTCGCCGACGAGCCGGGAGAGCTGCTGATTCGCCTCCGTGAGGGAAACCGGGCGGCTCGGCGGACGGGCTCTCATTCTCCTATTCTAGTAGAAGGGGACTCGCCGCGGGTTCCCGCCGGGAAGGCCCCCGGGCGGTGAGGTCTCCACGCCTCCCGATCCGTCCGACGGCCGCATACGATGCACCATATCGAGGGAATCCGCATGCGCACGACTCTTCTGTCCCTGTTTCTGCTGCTCGTCGCCGGGAGCTCGACCACGGCGCAGGACCACGCCAAGATCCAGTCCGACTTCCCCGCCGAGGAGTTCATCGAGCGGCGGGCCCGCGTCATGGACGCGATCGGAGAGGACGCCATCGCCCTGGTTCAGGGCGGGGCGGCGGCGCCGGGCTTCCTCGTGTTCCGCCAGACGAACGAGTTCTACTACCTGACCGGGATCGAAGTCCCGCACTCCTACCTGCTCATGGACGGCCGCTCGCGCCGGTCGCTGCTGTTCCTGCCTCGGCGGGATGCGAGGAAGGAGCGGGGCGAGGGCCGGATGCTGTCCGCGGAGGATGTGGACCAGGCGAAGGCGGCGAGCGGCGTGGACGATGTGTTCGCCATTGACCAGATCGGCAGGCAGCTCTACGGCTTCGTGCTGCGGCCGCCGTCCCCGACGCTCTACACCTTCATGAGTCCGGCGGAGGGCCGCGCCCAGAGTCGGGACGAGAACCTCATCGGGCACGCCTCCCACGTCTCCGACCCCTGGGACGGGCGAGCCTCGCGGGAAGGCGCCTTCGTTCGGAAGCTGCGCGAGCGGTACCCGCAGTTCCCCATCGCCGACCTGACGCCGATCGTGGACACGATGCGGCTCCACAAGTCGCCGCGGGAACTCGAACTCGTGCGGCGCGCCAGCGAGCTCGCCGGGATGGGCATCATGGAGGCGATGCGGTCCACGAAGCCCGGCCTCCACGAGTACCAGCTCGACGCAGCCGCCTACTACATCTACCGGATCAACGGGGCTCAGGGGGAGGGCTACCGCTCCATCACCGCGACCGGGACGAACGCCTACTTCGGCCACTACTACCGGAACGACGCCGAGCTGAAGGACGGGGAGCTGATCCTCATGGACCACGCTCCCGACTATGGCTACTACACGAGCGACATCGCCCGCATGTGGCCGGTGAACGGCGTCTTCTCTCCGGATCAGCGGAAGCTCTACACGTTCATTGTGCGCTACAGCGAGGCGCTTCTTTCCCGCCTCCGCCCCGGCGTCACTCCAGACCAGGTTCTGGACGGAGCCGCCGAGGAGATGGCGCCGGTCATCGAGGAACTGGAGTTCACGAATCCGCTCCACGAGCAGGCGGCGCAGGAGGCGCTCTCCTTCCGGGGGCATCTCTCCCATCCTGTCGGTCTCGCGGTCCACGACGTGGGGCGTTACCGGGGGCGCCCGTTCGAGACCGGGCTGGTGTTCGCGCTGGACCCGATGCTCTGGGTCCACGAGGAGCGGCTCTACGTGCGGATGGAGGACGTCGTGGCGATCACGGCCGACGGGGTCGAGAACTTCACCGACTTCATGCCGAGGACAGTGGATGAGATCGAGGCGTTCATGCGGGAGGAAGGGGCGCTGCAGCTCGTGCCGCCGAACCCGGGAACGCCACCGCCCCCGCCACGCCGCTGACGCGCGGTCGCCCGGACGACCGGTTGCAGATGGGTCAGTGCTCGGTGGGGCTCTCGATCCGGCACTGAACACCCGGCGCGCGCTGAAGGCGTCGGTCCAGCGTAAGCAGCGGACAATCGAGCGACTCCGCGAGCGCGACATACCATGCGTCATAGGGTGTGAGGTTGTGGCGCAACAACCAGATGCGAACCGCGTACGGCGCGAAGGGAACGAGTTCTACGGGCAATCTGAGAAGCCTGCTCAGCGCGGATTGGACCAGGTGCCGCGGACTGGCGCGAAGGCGCTCTAGCCGCCGGAGACTGCTCGTCACCTCAGCCGGCATGAGGGCCGGAGCGACCAGAGGCCGTTGCCACAGGCGTGCGGTCGCCCACGCCCCGTCGGGTCCGCGGTCCGCCAGCAGGGCTACGACGACCGACGCATCGGGAACGAGGGTCACTTCCGGTCAGCCCGGACGGCGTCCACGATGAGGGTTCCCGGCACTCTGGACCCCGACGCGTCGACGGCCTGCCGGGTCTCCCGGAGCCATTCGTTGATCGAAGGCCTCGATGCGATGCGCTCCAGTTCGAGCCGCAGGAACTGCTGCATGGACTGCCCCTGGCGGGCCGCGCGGGCGGCGAGCACGTCCCTCACGTCGTTCGGAACCCCCCGGATGGTGATCTGGACCGGCATGGGCCCATTATGGCGCGCGGGGCCACGGTGCGACAGCCCTCCGCGGCGCTCCTGCGCCGTCGGGTGCCGCTACCGCGAGAACCGGCCCGGCGCGCCGGCAATGTGCCGGGAGGGGGTCAGCGGGCGATGCGGATCGTGACGCTGGCGGGACGACCATCGTCGCGGAGCCCGTAGTACTCGAGCCGGAACTCGTCGTCCGGATAGGCGGGGCCGCGAGGCGACCCGTCGTGGATCTGCCGGATGATGCCGATGTTGCCGAGGGACAGCAGGTGACCGGCCCGAAGGCGCTTGCCTGACGCCCGAAGCTGGTCGCGCAGCCAGCGGACCGCGGCGATCGGGTCGTACCAATCGGCCATCGAACCCCGCTGGACGACCTCGTCGCGCTCGTTGCGGACCGCGAAATCGAAGGAGCGGAGGCGCTCCAGCCACGCCTCGGTGGGCTGGATCGGAACCGGCTCTCCAGCGAAGGCCCACCGGGAGATCATGTTGGAGACGATCATCCGGTTCACGGTGGCGTCGGCGGGGTCGTAGTACGGATCGGGGATCTCGGCGAACGGAACGACCGCGTCGAGCCCGGCGAGGATCTCGATGTCGGTTTCGGCCTCGTGGATCGAGTCGTCTCGCACCCGGAACGCGAAGTCGGCCTCGAGAAAGCCGGCGCGGGACTCGTCGAGCCGGATGGTCGAGCCATCGTCGCGGAACATCCCCGCGAGCAGGGTGGCGCGGATCCCTTCGGGCGGGAAGTTCGGGTTCTTCGGTCCGGGGTCGTGGCCGCCGGTCTTGTAGCCGACGACCTCCCCCAGTTCGAGGAATCCGATCAGCTCGTCCTGCCAGCGGTAGGCCTCCGCAAGCGGGAGGTCATGGACGAACCCGGTGAGACGGCGGTAGTTCACGAAGTCGTCTGCGAGTCGCTCGACTTCGCCGCGGAGAACCTCGGCCTCCGGCGTGATCGCTTCCTGGACCGGGGCTTTCTCGCACGACGCGGTCAGGATGAGCAGCGCGAGGGGCGTGAAGGGAGACAGCAGTTTCGTCATCGGTGCGTTCCTCCGGGGCAGTCGCGCTCCGGAGGGGGTCTCGGGTGACTCCGAGGAGGGCTCCAGGATCGGCTGGCCCGGTCTTCCTCTCGGTTTTCAGGAGCGCGGGGAGCCGACCGCAGGCGGAACGCTGCTGTCTTCGTGGAGCCCCGCGCCACAGCGTTCGGCAATGGCGGCCTCCACGGCTTCGAGATGCTCCCGGGCCTCCCGGACCTGTTTGGCCAGACGCCACTCCTCGTCCCCCTGGATCGAGCGGGCGTGAACATCACCCATGAGATCGCGGGTGTCCAGGTCCGTGGTGTCGCCCGCGAGTGTGCGAACTCTGCGCTCCGCGTCTTCCCGTTCGGCCTCAAGATCTTCGCAGGTCATGTCGGGCGGGAAGGTCGGCGGCTTCGAACAACCATGGCCCACGGAAAGAGCGGCGGCGAGCAGGAGCAGCGGACCGACTCGGGTCATGGTTCGTCCTCGATCGGGCGCACATCGCGCCACAGGAATGTATGGCTGATCCCCGCGCCGGTGGGCGTGATCCGGATGGAGACGTCAGGCGACTTCGGAAAGCGACGGGACAGGAGGACCGTGAACAGGCCGACCGCCTCCGTCGCGCCCCCCATCGCCGTCAGGGTCCGGCGTGCCGCTCTGGAGAGCGGCGCTCCATACACATGGCTCTCCATGCGAGCGACGCTCCAACCCGGCGGGCGCCGAAGCGCCCGCCGGGTGGCGTCAGGTTCTTCTTCTTCCTTTCGGAGGAATCCCTAGAACATCAGCTTCGCCGTGAAGCGAATGATCCGCGGAGGGAGCACCCGCGACGGCTGCAGGTAGCGCGAGCCGAAGCTGGTGATCAGCGCGTCCGCCTTCTGCGAGTTGAAGATGTTCGCCAGGTCGGCGCCGAACTCGAGCCGGACCGTATCCAGATCGAAGCCCTTGCGGACGTTGAAGTCGAGCAGGTCGGTGATCGTCTCGGTGCGCTCGTCGCCGCGCTCGTAAGCGTAGATGGACTCGGAGCCCTGCACCAGTCCGGTCGCCCGCGCAGTGGAGACCAGCGGGTTGCCGGCCCGGGCGCGGTAGTTCCAGCCGAGCTGGATGTCGTAGGGAGCGATGTAGCTGCCCGCCACGTTGAACACCCAAGGCACGTCAGTCAGGATGGCGCCGTCGAGCCGGTTGATGTCCCGGTTCGGGTTGTTCCAGTCGGTCCCGTCCCAAGGCAGGGAGTGCGGAACGCCACGGTGGCTCGAGAAGGTCGCTCCGCCGAGCAACTGCCACCGGTTCGAGAACCGCTTCTGGAGCTGGAAGGCAACGCCGTTGTAGTTCGTCTGCAGCTTCTCGACGTTGGTAATCGTGTTGTCCTGCAGACCCCGGTACGCCTCCTGGAGCTCGTACACCTCGTACGTCGCCTGCGGACAGCTCGCGCACTCGAAGCTGGTCAGCGTGTAGGCCGACGGCGGCCGCGCCAGGTTCAGGCTCCCGAGGGAATCCCGGTGCTGGCGGCGGTGGAAGGTGGCGCTGAACGAGACATCGGTGCCGAGGGTCATGTCCACCCCGAGCGAAATGTCGTCGCTGTAGGGACGGCTCGAGTTCTTGTCGTAGGGTGAGGCGCCAACGCCCGAGAAGCCGTCAAACTGGGAGAGATCCACTTCGGGACTGTCCACGAGTGTGCCCGAAGGGCCGATGTCGACGAGCCTGTCGCCGTCGAGGTCGTTCCAGCCGACCCAGGCGGAGCGACCGGCGTTCGGGTTCGCGCTCCCGGAGAGCCCGTTCCCCATCTGGGTGAAGTAGCGGCCCCAGCCGCCCTTCAGCGCGGCGCGCCCGTTGCCGAAGAGGTCGTAGGCGAAACTCAGCCGCGGCCCGACGTTCATCGGCCAGTCCGGGAGTCCGCCGATCTCCGACGTAACCTCGAAGGACGCGTCGGAGAGTTGCTCCGAAACTGCGGTCCAGGTTCCGATCGGACTGCTCTGCACGGGGATGTAGCCGTAGACGCCGTCGAAGCGGACGCCGATGTTCACGGTCAGCCGGTCGCCGATGGTCCAGGCATCCTGGGCGTAGAGGGCCCAGGTGTTCAGGCGCTCGTGGGACGTCTTGGGAGTCCGGGAGATGTTGATGCGACTAGGCACTCCGTCGTCGAGTTCGCCGAAGGCGTCGCCACTCTTGAACTGGCGGCTCTCGATGAACTCGCGGGAGGCCTGCCCGCCAACCTTGAAGTTGTGCGAGCCGCCGGAGGTGTCGAGGTAGTAGGTCAGGGAGCCGTTGAACTGGTTCCGGTGGTTCGGTCCCCAGGACTCGCCGCGCGGGTCCGCGTTGAAGAGCTCCCTTCGGACGGGATCGCGGACGGCGATGTCGTTCTCGGTGCATGGCCGGGCATCTGGGTACTCGTCCACCGGGATGCCGCAATACTCCGAGTAGAGGATGTAGGGGGTCACACCCACCATCCGGCCCAGGCGGATGTCGAGGAGCGCCGCATCGCCGAGCACCCGGTTGTAGGAGGCGATGTAGTTGTCGGCCCACTGGTCCTGGAAACGGGCGAGCTCGTCGGCGACGGCCGTATAGGGCGCGTCGCGGCGGTGATAGCGGTCCTTCCAGTTCCGCTGGAGCGTCACGGCGAGCCGATCGTTGTCGGTGGCCTGCCAGGTGAACTTCCCGCTGAGGTTCCGGATCCGGTTGTCGTCAATCGGGGTCGCGCCGGTGAAATCGTCCGGGACGCTGACCTCCTGCTCGTGGATCCAGTCCCGGTAGGCGCCGAAGAACCACGCCTTGTCGCGCACGATGGGTCCGCCGAGAGTGCCGTTCACATCGAGGGACCTGGTGATCGGAGCGCCGCCAGCTTCGGCGGGCTCGCCCTGGAGATCCGTCGCGTTCCAGAGGCCGATCGCATCGCCGCTGAACTCGTTTCCGCCCGACTTGACGACCATGTTCATCAGGACGCCGCCGGTGTCGGATTCGGCGGAGTGGGTCGAGGTCTGGAAGTTGAACTCCTCGTACATCGAGAAGCCGTAGTACTGCATGGTCCAGCCGCCGGTGCCGCCGGGCCAGTTCACCTTGAGCCCGTCCACCTGGAAGCTCTGCATCGTGGCCGAGGAGCCGAAGATCTCCATGCCGTACTGCTGCATGCCGTTGCTGCCGCCGACATCAATCCGGGTGGTCACCATGCCGGGCACGAGGCCGGCCATGACCCACGGGTTCCGGCCGGTGGGAACGGCGTCGAGCAGCTCCTGCTCAATGTTCGTCTGGACGGTCGCGCTGCGCACATCCACGACCGGGGCCTCGCCGGTGACGGTCACGGTCTCCTCGACTCCCGAAAGCCCGAGCGCGCCATTGACCTCGAGGGTGCTGTTGACCCGGAGCCCGACGCCCTCCTGGACCACGGTCTGGAAGCCGGACAGGGCGAAGGTGACGGTGTAATCGCCCGGGGGCAGGGCCGAAATGCTGTAGGAGCCCCCGGCGCCGGTCGTGGTGCTCCGGGGCTGGATCAGAGCCGGACTGTCCACAGTCACGGTGACGCCCGGGAGCACGGCCCCGGTCTCGTCGGTCGCCGTCCCGGTGATGGTCCCGGTCAACTGGCCGAACGCCGGAGCGGCCGCAAGAGCGACGAGCGCGACAACGGCCAGCCAGAGGGTCGTGGTCTTGCGCATGGCAAACCTCCTCACGAGGCGGGATCGAGGAACGCGACGACAGCCGACAGGCGCCGTGACGGGCAGGAGAACGGCACCCGACCCCGCCGCCTCGTGAAGGCGGGTCCGAACGGCGCACTCCCGGAAGCAGACCCGAAGGTCAAGCCCATCGAGATTACCATAGCAAGTGGCGTTCCCCGAGGGGCGCGAACTCCCGAGGCGGGCGCATACGCTCCGTTTTTCAATATCTTGTGAACCGGATGACTGATCCGTCCCTCGCGAGATCGTTCCGGATTCCGGGATTCCGGATCGGATCGCCAATCTCCCGAATCCGACCCATCGGGGGCGTCGTCGTCCAGATCGCCGCCGCCGCGAGCCTCGCGGCTGGCGCTGGCGCGATGACACAGGCGCCGCCCCCCGGACCGAACGCCGCGGAAACGGCTCGGGAAACGGTCGAGGCGCTCGCGGAGAGATTCGCGGGCGATCCGGGCGCTCCCGAGAGAAACCGCCCGCTCTGGGCGCTCGCCCGGGAGGCTGCGCCGACGCCGGAACTCATGGACGCGCTGGTCGCCGGCGCCGATCGGCTCGGGCCCGATGGATGGCTGGCGACCGGGGTCCTGCTGCGTCGCGGGCTCCGCCCGCTCGACGCGCTGGAGGCCTTCGAGCGGGCGCGGGCGGCGCGCCCCCCGGCGGACCCCGCCCCCGATGTGGAGGCGGGACGGCTCCTGGCCGAGCTGCGGTCGCACGAACTGGCGCTGGCGCGCTTCGAGCGGCATCCGCAGGCTCCGGCCGCGATCCACGGACGGGCCGTGGTGCTGGCGAGGCTTCGCCGCCACGACGAGGCCGTCACCCTGGTGGAAGGCCTCCTGGCGCGGGATCCGGGCAACCCGGCGGCGCTGCTGCTGCGCGCCGAACTGCTGGACAGCGCCGGACGGGGGAGCGAGGCCCTGGCGCCGCTTCGATCCCTCGTCGCGACGACCGGAGCTGCCGGCGGAGCCGCCGGACCCGCCGCCTTCCGGCTGGCGCGGATCCTGGTCACGCTCGGCGAGCACGGGGACGCGCGTCCGCTTCTCGAGGCCGTCCTCGCGACGGGGCCGGAGAACGCGGAGGCCTGGCTCGCGCTGGCGCGGGTCCGGCGGGCCGAAGGCCGACCGGCGGACGCCGAAGCCGCCTACCGACGCGCGCTGGCCGAGGATCCGGCGCTCGGAGAAGCGCGATTCGGACTGGCGCAGCTTCTGGCCCGCGAGGGTCGGAGAGAGGAATCGGCGCCGCTGTTCGAGGAGTTCGAGCGGCGGAAAGCGATCGAGGATGAGTCGGGGCGACTCCTGGGAGAGGCGGAGTTGCGCCCCGAAGAGTTCGGCCCGGCGAGGGCGTTCGTGCTCCACGCGCTGCGGAGCGGAGACTTCGCCCTGGCGCTGCGAGGGGCGCAGCGCTTCCTCGTCGAGGTTCCCGAGGACTTCGAGAGGCACCTGCTTCTCGCGCGCGTCTTCGTCGAGGGCGGTGGCCACGGGGAGGCCCGGAGGGTCCTGGAGCGGGCGCTCGAGCGTTTCCGGGGAACCGAGGCCGCCGTCCGACGGCTGGAAGCGGGGCTCGCCGCGCTGGCGCGCCGCCAGCCGGCGTAGCTGGTCGGCTACTCCCGCGCGTCGTCCGGGGGCAGCGTGGCGACCGCCGCCTCGATCTGGGCGCGCACAGCATCGGGCGCCGTCCCGCCGACCACGGCGCGGCGCGCGGCGGACGCGCGGTAGTCCCAGACCTCCGCCACATCGTCCCCGAACGCCGGAGAGAAGCGGCGCAACTCGTCGAGGGAGAGTTCGGGCGGGGTGACGCCCTCCCGTTCGCAGTGGGCGAAGACCTGCCCGGCGACGTCATGGGCGTCCCGGAACGGGAGACCGCGCGCGACCAGGTACTCGGCGAGGTCGGTCGCGAGCAGGTCGTGGGAGAGCGCGGCCCGCATCCGGTCGGGACGGACCTGCATCGTGGCCACGCCTCCCTCCGCGACGGGCAGCGCGAGGAGCAGGGTGTCGAGGGTGTCGAAGCAGGGCTCCTTGTCCTCCTGGAGATCGCGCTGGTAGCTGGAGGCGAGCCCCTTCAGGGTCGTCAGCAGCGCCACCAGGTTCCCGGTGAGCCGGCCGGCCTTGCCGCGGATCAGCTCGAAGCCGTCCGGGTTCCGCTTCTGCGGCATGAGGCTGGAGCCGGTGGACCAGGCGTCGTCGAGCCGGATGAACCCGAACTCGGCGGTGGACCAGAGCACCATGTCCTCGGCGAGGCGCGAGAGGTGGACGCCGAGGATCGCGCCGGCGGCGAGGAACTCCAGGGCGTAGTCGCGGGTGCCGACGGCGTCCACGCTGTTCTCGAGCACCGCCGGGAGGCCCAGATCGCTGGCGAGCGCTTCCCGGTCCACCGGGTAGGGATTCCCGGCGAGCGCCCCTGCCCCCATGGGCGATGCGGCGGCGCGGCCCCGGGCGGCGAGCAGGCGCTCCCGGTCGCGGGTGAGCGGCCAGAAGTGCGCCAGCAGCAACTGGGCGAACACGACCGGCTGCGCCCGCTGGGTGTGGGTGTAGCCGGGTACGACGGTCTCGAAGTGCTCCGCGGCGCGGACAAGGAGCGCGCGGCGCAGGCGATCCACGGCCGTGATCACGTCGCGGAGTGCGTCGGCGAGGTAGAGCCGGAAGCCGGTCTGGGAGAGGTCGTTGCGGCTGCGGCCGGTGGGGAGCTTCCGGGCGAGCTCCCCGATCTCGTCGGCGAGCATCCGCTCGACGGTCGTGTGGATGTCCTCGTCGTCGAGCGGCGGGGGCGGATCGGCCGCCAGCGCCTCGCCCACCCGATCCAGGCCGGCGACCATCCGATCCCGCTCGGCGGCCGTGAGGACTCCGGCGGCGGCGAGGGCGGCGGCGTAGGCCCGGTTCACGCGGACCTCCTCGGCGTGGAGCCGGCGATCGAACCCGATGGACTTGCCCAGCCGGTCGAGGGCGCCGGCGGGAGGCGCGGCGAAGCGCCCGCCCCAGAGCTTCATCCCGACCGGCCCCCGGAGAGGCGCCAGGGCTTCACGAGCGGCCCCCGGAGAGGCGCCGGAACTTCACCGGAGGCCCCGCAGGAGACGCCGAAGCTTCACCGTTCGCCCCGGGAGAGATAACGAATGCGCTCGGGGAGGCCGAACAGCCGGATGAAGCCCTCGGCGTCGGCCTGGCGGTACACCTCGTCCTCCCCGAAGGTCGCGAAGTCCTCCCGGTAGAGGCTGGTCGGACTCCGCCGCCCGACCGCCTGGGCGGCGCCCCGGTGGAGGCGCACCCGGACATCTCCGGTCGTGTTCCGGTGGACCTCGGCGAAGAAGGCGTCGAGCGCCTCCCGCAGCGCCGAGAACCACTTCCCGTCGTACACCAGCTCGGCGTAGCGGAGCGAGACGCCGGCGGCGAAATGGGAAGTGGCCCGGTCGAGACAGAGGCTCGCGAGCGCGTCCTTCGCTTCGTGGAGGATCGTGCCGCCGGGCGTCTCGTACACCCCCCGCGACTTCATCCCGACGAGACGGTTCTCCACGATGTCCACCCGGCCCACGCCGTGGGCGCCGCCGCGGCGATTCAGTTCGGCGAGGAGCGGCGCCGGATCGAGGGCGTCGCCATCCACCGCCACCGGGACTCCGGCCTCGAACGAGACCTCGAGGGTTTCGGCCGGCAGGGTGACATCCTGCGGATCCTCGCTCATGCGGAACAGTTCCTTCTGCGGCGCATTCCAGGGATCCTCGAGGTCCTCGCCCTCGTGGCTGAGGTGGAACAGGTTCCGGTCGCGGCTGTAGAGATCGCCGCGGCTCTGCTCGACCGGAACCCCGTGCCTCGCGGCGTAGGCGAGAGCGTCCTCGCGGGAGCGGATGTCCCAGATGCGCCACGGGGCGATGACCTCCAGGTCGGGGGCGAGCGCGTGGAAGGCGAGCTCGAAGCGGACCTGGTCGTTCCCCTTGCCGGTGCAGCCGTGCGCGACCGCGCCGGCGCCCTCGCGCAGCGCGATTTCCACCTGGCGTTTCGCGATCACCGGGCGGGCGAGCGAGGTGCCGAGGAGGTAGCGACCCTCGTACACCGCACCCGCGCGCACCGCCGGGAACACGTAGTCGCGGACGAACTCGTCCCGCAGATCCTCCACGAAGACGGCGGAGGCGCCGGAGGCGAGGGCCTTGGCGGACGCGGCTTCGAGGTCTTCCTCCTGACCCACGTCGGCGATCACGGCGAGGACGTCGCTGTCGTAGCGCTCCTTCAGCCAGGGGATGGCGCACGAGGTGTCGAGGCCGCCGGAATAGGCGAGGGCGATGCGGTTCTGCATGAGGCGGCGCGCAGAATACCCGTCTCGCCGTGCGCTGGATCCGAAACCGCCGAAGACGACCCGCCGGCTGGCGCCGGCGCGGACCGGGGGGGCGCGCCGACCGATTCGGCGACGGGGCAGAGCACCCCCGCCCCACCGTGGAGCGGCCGGACGATTCGGAAGGCGACAGCAGCATCCTGTTCCCGGAAGAGTCCGAGTTCGAGTACGACGACCCGGAGGAGGCGGCGTGGCTCGCCGGGGAGGAGGAAGACGACTGGGACGAGGACGATTTCACCCAGGCGGGCGGCTCAGGTCGGGGCGGGATGGCCGCTGGCGGCTCCGATCGGGGGGCGATGGCCGCAGGCGCCCGCGCGAGAACCCGGGAGCCGGAATTCGCCGGCGAAGGCTTCGCCTGGGCCGGCGGCGGGCTTCGGGAACTCCCGGTCGTCGAGACCCTGCTGTCGAGGAAGCCCCGGAAGGGAGCGGTGGCCGCGGTGGCGGGAACGCTCGCGACCCTGGTCGCCGTCTCCTTCCTCTACTGGTGGGGTCCGCGGGAGCTCGCCGAAGCCCTGCCGGCGAGCGGCGAGGCGGTGTTCGAGCGCGGCGAGACCTGGAGGCTGTTCACCGCGATGGGAGCGCACGCCGACGCGATCCACCTGCTCTCGAACGCGTTCTTCCTGAGCTGGCTCATCTATTTCAGTTTCGGCGCCTTCGGCCCCAGCCTGTTTCCCTGGACCGCGGTCCCCGCGGCGGCGCTCTCGCTCGCGGTGACGCTCGAGGGCTACGCGCCGAACATCCGGATCGTGGGGGCTTCGGGGCTGCTCTACCTGCTCGCCGGGGCGTGGCTCACGCTCTACGTGCTGGTCGAGCGGCGCCTCCCGGTGTCCAGGCGGCTCCTTCGGGCCGTCGGCGTGTTCCTCGTGGTCCTCGTCCCGACCTCGATCGAACCGGAAGTGAGCTACCGGGCCCACGCCATCGGGTTCTTCTTCGGGATCTGCCTGGCGCTCGCCTACTTCCTCGCCCGGCGGGACGCGATCCGGGCCGCCGAGCGTCGCGGGGAGCCGGACGACTGACGGATCCGCCGGGCGGAGCGCCCGGAAGCGAGCGCGGCAGTGCGCTCCGCAACCTTGGTGTACAGGCGCGCCAGACTGCCTCGGAGGACCGGATCGCTTCGGAACGCCTCGGCGGCCCGGACCGTCGGAAGGAGGGAGCCCTCGCCTCGCGGCGCGGCGGCGCGGCGGCCCAGCAGCCGCTCCAGCTCGTCGAGCCCGAGGACGGGTCCGTTCGTCTGCTCCGCCGCCCGCCACGGCCGGACGATCTCGGCGAGCAGCGCATCGGGGTCGCCGCCGCGAAAACGCAGCAGCCGGAGCGGGTCGGCGGCGAACCAGGACGCCAGCAGCGCGCAGCCGGCGGCGCGGAGGTCGGGCGGGGCGTCCTCCGGATCCACGCGGAACCGCGACGGCGCCGGGATCAGCCGGACTCCCACCCGCGCCAGCGCGGACCGCGCCGCGCGCGGGAGGTAGCCGGCGTGAAGCGCCGCCGGGTAGAGCGCGGTCTCCGTGAACACGCCGCAAAACGCCTCCCAGTGGCGGGAACGCAGCCGCGGGGTCCGGAACCGGATGCGCCGGGGCCGGAAACCCCGGCCCTCGACGAGCGCGGTGGCGGCTTCGGGGACGACATGGACCGAACCTCGCGCCGTCGCCTCGGCGGCGCCCGGGACGACCCGCAGGAAGTCCGCGGCCCACCACGCCACGCCGGGATCGGTCCCGCGGATCATCGTGACGGCGCCACCGCGTCCGCGCCGAGCGACAGGACGTCGCGAAGAGCTTCGCCCGACAGCGAAGTGAGCCATGCCTCGCCGGATCCGATCACGGACTCGGCGAGAGCGGACTTGCGTTCGAGGAGGTTCTCGATCCGCTCCTCCAGCGTGCCGGCGCAGAGGAACTTGTGGACCAGCACCCGCCGCTGCTGGCCGATCCGGAACGCCCGGTCGGTCGCCTGGTTCTCGACCGCGGGGTTCCACCAGCGGTCGTAGTGCACCACATGGCTGGCGCGGGTGAGATTCAGACCGTAGCCGCCGGTCTTGAGCGAGAGCACGAGGAACGGCGGAGCGTCCTCCGCCGTCTGGAAGCGGGTCACGATGCGGTCCCGCTCCGCGGTCGGGACGCCTCCGTGGAGCACCGGAACCTCGGCCCGGAACGCGTGGCTCAGGTGCGGGCCGAGGAGCCGGGCCATCTCGGCGAACTGGGTGAACACGAGCGCCCGCTCCCCCTGCTGGCGCACTTCACTGAGGATCTCCTCGAGGCGCGTGAGTTTCCCGGAGCGGCCCCGAACCGCGCCGCCGGAGCCGAGGAAGTTCTCCGGGTGGTTGCAGATCTGCTTGAGTCGGGTGAGGGTGCGCAGGATTTCCCCGCGTCGGGCGAAACCGGCGCGCTGGCCGATCCGATCGAGGCAGGAGTCCACCGCGGCCCGGTAGAGGGACGCCTGCTCGGGGGTCAGATTGCAGTAAACGCGGGTCTGGTGTTTCTCCGGCAGATCCCGGAGCACCCGCGGATCCGTCTTGAGCCGCCGCAGCATGAACGGCCGAATGAGCCGGCGGAGCTGGGCGGTGGCCTCGGGGTCGCCGGCGCCCTCGACCGCCACGGAGAACGCGCGGCGGAAGGTTCGCTGTGGTCCCAGCAGGCCGGGATTGAGGACTTCCATGATGGACCACAGGTCGGTGAGCCGATTCTCGATCGGCGTCCCGGTGAGGGCGAAGCGGACCGGCGCGGCCAGCCGGCGCACCGCCCGGGTCTGCTTCGCCCCCGGGTTCTTCAGATTCTGGGCCTCATCCACGATCAGCCCGCCCCAGTCCACGACCTGCAGATCGTCGAGATCGCGATGGACGATCCCGAACGAGCAGATGACGAGGTCGCTGGAGCGCACCGCCGCCTCGAACCCGGCGGCGCGGGTGCGGCCCGGCCCGTGGCGGACATGGAGCCGCAGCGACGGGGCGAACCGCTCCGCCTCCTTGCGCCAGTTCGAGATGATCGAGTTCGGACACACCAGGAGCCAGGGGCGCGCGAGTCGTCCGGCCTCCTGCTCGCCGAGCAGGAAACTGAGCGCCTGACAGGTCTTTCCGAGGCCCATGTCGTCGGCGAGGCAGCCCCCGAGACCGTGGTCGGCGAGCAGGCGGAGCCAGGAATAGCCGACCCGCTGGTACGGGCGGAGCTCGGTCCGCAGCCCGCGCGGGGGATCGAGGGGGCCGAGCCGCTCCGCGCCCGCCTCGAGGGCCTGGAACAGGGCGCCGATCCACTCCTCGCCTTCGATCCGGGCCAGCACGGCGGCCTCGTCGGAGTCGAACAGATCCCCCGCCGTCGTCTCGCCGCGCAGCCGCTCGCGCAGCGCGTCGCGAAGCACCGGAGTCCGCCCGGCGCGGGCTCGTCGCCGCGCCGCTTCGTTGAACAGGCGGTTCACGGCGTCGGAGTCCACCTCCACCCACCCCTCGGTGGCCTGGACCAGGCGGCGCCCCCGCGTGAGCCGACGGAATTCGTCGATGCTCCAGGACTCGTCCCCGATCACCACCCGCCAGTCGTAGTCCACCAGCGCGTCGAGACCGAGTCCGTCGGCAACCGGCGTCCTCGCCGGCGCGGGCGCCGCCTTCCGCCGATCGCGTGAAGACGCAACGGGACGCACGGTGAGCTGGAGGGCGGGACGCCGCAGGGTTCCCCGGGCCAGCGTCGAAGGAACCCGGACCGCGAAACCGGCCCGCCGGAGGGTCTCCCGCCCGTCGTGCAGGAAGCGGAACGCTTCGGCCGCCGAGATCCCGGCGACTTCCGGCGTCGGCCCGCAGAGCCCCCGCTCCAGCTCGGGCGCGAGGCGGGCCGCCCGACCCAGGCAGGCAAGCACCGGCACCGCCGGATCGGCGACGCCGAAGCGGCGGAGGTTTTCCGCCGGGTCGCGCGCGTCCCAGATCTCCGACAGGGTGGGCGACGGGGCACCGGACGTCCCGCCGGCCGCATCGGGCGCCTCCACGAGGCCGAATCGGACCGACCACGCCTCCGGGCCTTCGGGATCCACGCCGTCGGCCGGGGGCTCGAGGGTGAGCGCGACCTGGGCTGACCCGAACGGTCGCGCCGCCGGAGGCCGGGACTTCGGCGAGATCGCGGCTTCGATCCGCCGGCGCGCCGCGGGAGCGGGGCTCGGGAAACCGTCGGAGCCGCCGGCGAACAGATCGTCGAGGACGCGTTCGACGAGCTCCATGCCGGGGATGTCGGGGGGAGGCGGGGTCGTGGGCCAGCCCAGCCGGCGGCCGGCGTCGCGGATCACGCTGTCCCCGACGGCCGTGAGGAAGTCCCGGATCGCCGGTTCGGGATCGAGCCGTTCGAGGGCCCGGGGCGGAACCGAGAGCCGGAGGGCGTCGAGCTCCGCCGGCGCCGCGCGGAAGTCCACCTGCCACCGGGTTCCGGTCCGGGCGCCGTTCCGGCTCAGCGTGGGCCGGAAGCGGCCCCGCTTCAGCATGTCGAGCAGGAATCCGTTCGCGAGCGTCCAGAACCGCAGGGACGGAGCGCAGGAGTCCGGTCCGGCCCGGCCGGCGGCGGGCGCCGCGCCGAGCGCCACCGCCGCCTCCAGGGGAGCGAGCGCCAGCCCGGGCACGACGGACCCGTTCACGGCGGCTTCGGCGGCGGACGCCTCCGGCCGCCCTCCGGGCCAGCGGCCGCGGGTCCGGCTCCGGACCCAGCGGGCCACGTCGGCGGCGGGCCGGGAAGGCGCCCACAGGTGCAGTCGGCCCGAGGGCGTGAGGGTGGCTTCGACGGGCGGAGGGGGGGCGGAGTCGGGCAGAATCGGCCAGTCTAAGCGAGTCGGGCCAGGAAGCCGCGGGGCGGAAAAACAGGGCGGGCCGCCGCACGCCGGGACGGTTCTCGCGGTAGCGGCCCGGCACGGCACGGAGCGCCCCTCTATGGAGCGCCGGTCCCCACGCCGACACATTGCGGGCGCGCCGGGCCGGTTCTCGCGGTAGCGGCCCCGGCCGGCTGCGAATACGCTGGCGACGCGCAGAAGCGACGCGAATTGCCACTCTGGAGAGTGGCGCTCCATAGGGATTGCCGGCGCGCCGGGCTGGTTCTCGCGGTAGCGGCCCCGCCCGGCACGGAACGAAGCGAACGCCACGCGCTGGCCGGGAATTGCCACTCTGGAGAGTGGCGCTCCATA
>JAJEAO010000015.1 GCA_022822745.1 Acidobacteriota bacterium | reverse complement strand
GCGCCCGGGACCGCGACCCCGACGGGCCTCCGAAGGGAGATCCCAGGAAGGCCACCCAAGTGAACTCTCCCTTGCGATCCACCCAATCGCTCGGCCAAAGCGAGACATTTTCAATGGCCCGAACCGGGACATTTTCAATGGCCATTGACAAGCGGCCCTGCCCGGCACGCAGTGGACCGCCGGCCTTCGCCGGTTCTCCCGGCAGGAGCACCGCACCGAGCAACGCGAACGCCACGCGCTGGCCGCGAATTGCCACTCTGGAGAGTGGCGCTCCATAGGAACTGCCGGCGCGCCACTGCCGGGGTCGCCATTGCCGGCGCGCCGGGCCGGTTCTCGCGGCAGCGGCCCCGCCCGGCAGCGAATACGACGGCTCCTGCCGGGCGCGGTTCGGGGGGCCTGGAGCGGTGCAGGCATGATTCGCGGGTTGTCTGCATCGCATCTGCATCTCCTGGTGAGCCGTCCCATGATCCGAATCGCTTCTCTCCGCCCGCTTCCCGTGATCCCCTTCGTCCTGGTGGCGCTCGCCCCGGCGCTCGGGCTGGCGGCGCAGTCGGGAGATGTCCGCCCGTTCCAGCCGATGGACGTCTTCGAACTCGAGTTCGCCGCCGAGCCCCGAATCTCTCCCGACGGCAGCCAGGTCGTCTATGTCCGCACTTCGATGGACATCATGGAGGACCGTCACCGGCAGGAGCTCTGGATCGTCAACGCGGACGGGACAGGCCACCGGCGACTCGCGGCCGGGGCCGGCCCGCGCTGGTCCCCGGACGGGAGCCGCATCGCCTATGTCGCCGACGGACAGATCCACCTCCGCTGGATGGACACCGGCGAGACCGCGACGCTCACCCAGCTCCTCGAGACTCCCAGCGGGATCCGGTGGTCGCCCGACGGCGAACGGCTCGCCTTCAACATGCTCGTTCCCTACCCGCCCCCGCAGCTCGTCGCGCCGCCGAAGCCGCCTCCGGGAGCGGAATGGGCCGATCCGCCGATCATGGAGGACCGCTTCAAGAGCCGTCAGGACGGCGTGGGCTACCTGGACTTCGGCTTCGACCACATCTTCGTCGTGTCGGTGGAAGGGGGAACTCCGGTGCAGGTCACCTCGGGCGACTTCCAGCATTCCAGCCCGGCCGCCTGGACCCCGGACGGAGAGCACCTCCTCTTCTCGTCGAACCGCAGCGGCGACGATCTCGACTACCGGAACTCCGAGATCTACGCCGCCCCGGTCGGCGGCGGCGAGATCCGGGCGCTGACGGACCGGAACGGACCGGACTCGAGCCCCGCGGTCTCGCCCGACGGCGACCGGATCGCCTTCGTGAGCGCCGAGGACCGGCGACGCACCTACCAGGTCCGCCGGCTCGAAGTGATGAACCGGGACGGCAGCGACCGCCGAGTCGTCACCGCCGACCTCGACCGCAGCGTGGCGGACCCGGTGTGGGCGGCCGACGGACACCGCATCTACTTCCAGTACGACGACGAGGGGAACCGCAAGGTCGCCTTCACGACCCTGGACGGCGAAATCCAGGTGCTCGGAGAGAGCCTCGGCGGCTCCTCCTGGGGTCTCCCCTACGCCAGCGGATCCTTCTCGGTGTCGGACACCGGCGCCTTCGCCGTGAACCAGAGCCGGCCCGACCGGCCCGGCGAAGTGGCCGTCGGCGCGCCGGGCGAGGCGGTCCGCCGGATCACTTCTCTGAACGAGGATCTGCTCGGCCAGCGAACCCTCGGCGAGGTCGAGGAGATCTGGTGGGACTCCTCGTTCGACGGCCGACCGGTCCAGGGCTGGATCGTCAAGCCTCCCGGCTTCGACCCCGATCGCCGGTATCCGTTCCTGCTCGAGATCCACGGCGGCCCGATCGCGAACTACGGCGACCGTTTTTCGGCCGAAATGCAGTTGTTTGCCGCCGCCGGCTACGTGGTCCTCTACTCCAACCCCCGGGGCAGCACGAGTTACGGCGAGGAGTTCGGCGATCTGCTCTACCACAACTACCCGGGCAACGACTACGACGACCTGATGTCCGGAGTGGATGCGGTGATCGCCCGAGGCTATGTGGACGAGGAGAACCTGTTCGTCACCGGCGGCAGCGCCGGCGGCATCATGACCGCGTGGATCGTCGGCAAGACGGACCGCTTCCGCGCCGCCGTCTCCGAGAAGCCGGTCATCAACTGGATCAGCAAGACCCTCACCGCCGACAACTGGTTCAACTACTTCGGCAACCGCTACGAGGGTCTCCCCTGGGAAGACCCGGAGCCCTACTGGAAATTCTCGCCACTCTCGCTCGCCGGCAACGTGACCACTCCCACCATGATCCTCACCGGAGCGGTGGACCTGAGGACGCCGCTGTCCGAGTCGTACCAGCTCTACCACGCCCTCAAGTTCCGCGGGATCGACACCGCCGTCGTCCGGATCCCCGGCGCCTTCCACAACATGAGCCGCCGGCCCAGCGAACTGATCTCGAAGGTCGCGAACCAGATCGCGTGGTTCGAGCGCTACCGCACCGCGTCCGGCAACTGAGCCGCAACGCCTCCACCCGCCCGCGTCCACCCCTTCCACCGAACCCGGGAGAACCCCGATGTCCATCGCCACCAGATCCATCCTGTTCGCCGCCGCGCTGGCCGCGTCCGCCGCTTCCGTCGCCCTCGCCCGGACGCCGTTCCAGCCGATGGATGTCTTCCAGCTCGAGTTCGCGGCGGATCCGCAGATCTCCCCGGACGGCAGCCAGGTCGTCTATGTCCGCACTTCGATGGACATCATGCGGGACCGTCCCCGCCGCGAACTGTGGATCGTGAACGCCGACGGGACCGGCCACCGCCGGCTCGCGGACGGCGGCGGCGGCGCGCGCTGGTCGCCCGACGGAACCCGGATCGCCTGGACCGCCGGAGGCCAGATCCACCTCCGCTGGATGGACACCGGGGAGACCGCCACGCTGACCCAGCTTCTCGAGTCTCCGAGCGGACTGCGATGGTCTCCCGACGGCGAGCGGATCGCCTTCAACATGCTCGTTCCCTCGCCGCCGCCGCAGCTCGTCGCGCCTCCGAAACCGCCGCCGGGCGCCGACTGGGCGGATCCCCCGATCATGGAAGATCGCTTCCGCAGCCGGCAGGACGGCGTGGGATACCTGGACTTCGGCTACCGCCACATCTTCGTCCTGTCGGTGGACGGCGGCACGCCGACCCAGGTGACGACCGGAGACTTCCAGCACGGCAGCCCGGCCGCCTGGACCCCGGACGGCGAGCAGCTCGTCTTCTCCTCGAATCGGAGCGGGAACGACCTCGACTACCGCAACTCCGAGCTCTACATCGTTCCGGCCGCAGGCGGCGAGATCCGCGCGCTCACCGACCGCGCCGGTCCCGACCGCAGCCCGGCGGTGTCCCCCGACGGCGCCCGGATCGCATTCGTCTCCTACGAAGACCTCGTGCGCACCTACCAGGTCAGCCGCCTCGAAGTGATGAACCTCGACGGCAGCGGGCGGGAGGTCGTGACCCGCGGACTCGACCGCAGCGTCTCGAGCCCGGTGTGGTCCGACGACGGTCGCCACATCTACTTCCAGTACGACGACGAGGGCAACTCCAGGGTGGCCTTCACGACCCTCGACGGAGAAGTCGAAGTCCTCGGTCGGAGCCTCGGCGGAACCTCCTACGGGCGCCCCTACGGCGGCGGTTCGTTCTCGGTCGCGAACGACGGGACCTTCGCGTTCAACCAGAGCCGTCCGGATTCCCCCGGCGAAGTCGCGGTGGGCGAGCCGCGCGGCGAAGTCCGGCAGATCACCTCGCTGAACGCGGATCTCCTCGCGCAGAAGACACTCGGCGAGGTCGAGGAGATCTGGTGGGACTCCTCGTTCGACGGGCGACCGGTCCAGGGCTGGATCGTGAAGCCGCCGGGCTTCGATCCCGGGCGCAAGTACCCCCTGATCCTCGAGATCCACGGGGGACCGATCTCGAACTACGGGGACCGGTTCTCCGCCGAGATGCAGCTCATGGCGGCCGCCGGTTACGTCGTGCTCTACTCCAATCCGCGGGGCAGCACCAGCTACGGCGAGGAGTTCGGCGACCTCCTCTACCGCAACTACCCGGGGAACGACTACGACGACGTCATCTCCGGCGTTGACGCGGTGATCGCCCGCGGCTACGTGGACGAGGACAACCTGTTCGTGACCGGCGGCAGCGCCGGCGGCATCCTGACGGCGTGGATCGTCGGGAAGACGGACCGGTTCCGCGCCGCGGTTTCGCAGAAGCCGGTCGTGAACTGGATCAGCAAGACGCTCACCGCCGACAACTGGTACGGCTACTACTTCAGCCGCTACGAGGGCCTCCCATGGGAAAACCCCGAGCCCTACTGGAAGTTCTCGCCGCTTTCGCTCGCGGGCAACGTGACGACCCCGACCCTGATCCTCACCGGAGAGGAAGACCTGCGCACACCGCTCTCGGAGTCGTACCAGTTGTTCCACGCGCTCAGGTTCCGCGGCATAGACACCGGGGTCGTGCGCCTCCCCGGGGCTTCCCACGACATGAGTCGTCGCCCGAGCCAGCTCATCGCCAAGATCGCGAACATCGTCGCCTGGTTCGACAGGTACCGCACCCAGCCCACCACGAACTGAGGACGCACCGGAGCCCCCGCACCCCACCTGGCCCGAACGCCCGGCGCCGCGTTCGCCCGTGATCGGTTCCGTGGGCTGCGGTCCGTCGGATCGTCGCTCCCGCGCGCTTCGCTTCCCGCTCGCCTTCGCCGCGGCCGCGCTGCTCGCGATCTCCGCGGCGCCCGGCGTCGCCCCGGCCCTCGCCCATCCGCTGACGTTCACGGAAGTGAACCTCACGCTGCGCGGGGACGGCGCGTTCGAGGCGGACCTGATCTACGACCTCGACGCGCTGGCTCTCGGCGCGCCGGTGGACACGGAAGACGCCGAGCTGGCCGCTGCGCTCGAACGCCTGCCGCCGGAGGAGTTCGAGTCCCGCGTCGCCGGGCTCCGACGCCTCTTCGAGCGGCGGGTCCGGGTCCGGTTCGACGGTGAGCCCACCCCGTTCGCGGTCTCGTTTCCCGACTACGGCACGCCGCGCGCGACGGATGCCGAGATTCCAACCGTGCTGGGGCTGACGGCGCATCTCACGGGGAGGATTCCCGAGGGGGCTTCCACCGTGGGCTTCTTTGCCTCGCGGGCGTTCGGCCCCGTGCACCTGACGGTCGTCGCCCCCGGGCGCGCCGGGGAGGTCCGGTCCGTCCTCGAACCCGGGGCCCGGAGCGAGCCGCTGGATTTCACCCGCGTCACCGCGCCGCCGGGCCGCCTGGTGGTGGCGGCGCGTTACCTCTGGCTCGGCTTCTTCCACATCGTGCCGGAGGGCCTCGATCACATCCTGTTCGTGCTGGGCCTCTTCCTGCTGAGCGCGCACCTCCGGCCGCTGGTGTGGCAGGTGAGCGCGTTCACGGCGGCGCACGCCGCCACCCTGACCCTGGCCACGCTGGGCGTCCTCTCCCTCGAACCGCGCGTGGTCGAGCCGCTCATCGCGCTGTCGGTCGCCTACGTCGCCATCGAAAACGTCGTGACGAATCGTCTGACTCCCTGGCGGCCGGTCGTCGTCTTCGGCTTCGGCCTGCTGCACGGGCTGGGCTTCGCCGGGGTTCTCGGCGAACTGGGCCTGCCCGAGGGGGAGCGCCTCCTCGCGCTCGTGACCTTCAACGCCGGAATCGAGGTCGGACAGCTCGCGGTCATCGCGGCCGCCGCCGGGTCGCTGGGCTGGTTCCGCTCGAGGCCGTGGTACCGGCGCCGGCTCGCCGTGCCGGCCTCCGCGGTCATCGCGCTGGTTGGCGTGACGTGGGCGATCGAACGGGCCTTCACCGCATGAACGGCCGATCGCTCCCTGGCCCCGTGGAGGGTCCCGCGCCGGAGGACCGCCGGCGACGGGCCGAGGGATCCCGGATGGTAGGATTGCCCTCCGGCGCGCGGCCGATACCCCATCCCACCTTGCGAATGACCACGGCGATTCACCGCGCCGCTGCGCGCGTGACGCTCCTCGCTTCGTCCCTCGTGCTGGCGGCCGGAAGCGCATCCGCCCAGGACTGGCCGAGCTGGCGGGGCCGGATGCAGAACGGCGTCTCGGAGCAGACCGGGCTCGTGTCGAACTGGTCCGTGGACGGCGAGAACCTCATCTGGTTCCAGGAGTACATCGGCCGCTCCACCCCCGCCGTGTTCGACGGACGCGTCTGCGCCAACGGCCGCACCGGCGACGGAGTCGCCAAGAAGGAGATCGTCACCTGCTGGGACGCGGAGGACGGCGCGAAGCTCTGGGAACACACCTTCCCCGTCTTCAACACGACCGTCCCCTTCAACCGGGTCGGCTGGGGCAGCGTCACCGGAGATCCGGAGACCGGCACCCTCTACGCCCTGAACGTGGACGGCCACCTGCACGCCTTCGACCGTGACGGGAACATCGTCTGGAGCTGGCGACTCGGCGAAGACCTCGGTCGCGCCTCCGGATACGGCGGGCGGACTTCCACGCCGATCCTCGACGAAGACCGCCTGGTGCTCAGCGTCATCGGCTCGGCCTGGGGCGACCTCGGCGGGCCGCCGCGCCACCGCTACGTCGCGTTCGACAAGGCGACCGGAGAGGTTCGGTGGGTCTCGACGCCGGGCGGCCAGCCGGCCGACCTCAACACCCAGTCCGTGCCCGTCGTGGCCGTCGTCGGGGGTCAGCGGCTTCTCATCGACGGGAACGCCGACGGCAACATCTACGCGATCCAGGCGCGCACCGGCAGGAAGGTCTGGGAGTTCCACCTCAGCAAGCGCGGCATCAACGTCTCCCCCGTGGTGGACGGCACAACCGTCTATGTCGCGCACAGCGAAGAGAACCTCGACGCGGGAACCATGGGGCGGGTCGTCGCCATTGACGCGACCGGCAGCGGCGACATCACCGCCACCGGCGAGATCTGGCGCATCAACGAGCTCGCCGTCGGCTTCTCCTCGCCGCTCATCCAGGACGGCCGGCTCTATTTCATTGACAACTCCGCGAACCTGTCGGCCATAGACGCGGACAGCGGAAACGTCGTCTGGGAGCACAGCGTCGGGACCGTCGGGAAGTCCTCGCCGGTCTGGGCCGACGGCAGGCTCTACGTCACCGAAGTCAACGGCAACGTGCACATTCTGCAGCCGGGTTCCGACGGCGTCACCGAACTCGACAGCGAAGACATCGAGGTGGCCGACGGCCGGGAAGCCGAGATCTACGGTTCGTTCGCCCTGGCGTACGGGCGGCTCTATTTCACCGCCGAGTCAGGCATCTACTGCATCGGCGATCCGGACGCGCCTTTCGCTCCGACTCCGGCCGCGAGCCCCGATCTCGGGCCCGAGAGCGAGCCGACCGGAACGATTGCGAGCCTGCAGGTGGTTCCCGCCGAGGTCATCGCGACTGCGGGCGAGACGATCGACTTCCGGCTCCTGGCGTTTGACGCCAACGGACAGCCGGCCGGGGAACCGACCGCCACCTGGTCCCTCGAGGGCCTCACCGGATCGCGCCTCGGCGCGGACGGCGCGTTCGAGGCGGATCCCGGGGCCGCCAATCAGGCGGGACGGGTCGTCGCGACGGTGGGGGACGTGTCGGCCGCCGCGCGGGTGCGCATCTTCTCGCCGCTGCCCTGGACCGAGTCCTTCGATGACGGACGCCCGCCGTACTGGATCGGCGGGGGCGGCAGCCTGGCAGCCGTCGAGGAAGGGGGCGAGCCACTCTTCCGGAAGGGGCCGTCGCGCACCGGCATCCACCGCCACGCCATCTACATCGGCCCCTCCGGCATGTCGAACTACACCGTGCAGGCCGACGTGATGTCCACCGAGAGAGGCCGGCGGCGTCCCGACATCGGGCTCATCAACAGCGGCTACACGATGGATCTGCAGGGCAACCACCAGCGGATCGAGGTCCGTTCGTGGGCCGCCGAGCTGCGGATGGCCGAGCGCTTTCCCTTCGCGTGGGATCCCGATGTCTGGTACACGCTGAAGCTCCGGGTGGACCTCGACGACGACCGGGCGCTCATCCGCGGCAAGGTCTGGCGGCGCGGCTCGCCCGAGCCCGACGACTGGACCGTGACCGTGGAGGATCCCGAGCCGGTGCGCCGGGGAAGCCCCGGCCTCATCGGCTATTCGCCGATCGACATCTACTACGACAACGTGCAGGTGATGGAGAACCCCAGGTAATGGAGACACGAAAGGCGCTGATTCTCGGAGCCCTGGCTGCCCTGGCGGCGCCCGCTGCGGTTTCGGCCCAGGACGTCGCGATGTTCGGCAACACACCGTCCCGGAACATGGTTTCGGACGAGACGGGCGTCGTGAGCGATTGGGACACGAGAACCGGCCGGAACGTGCTCTGGTCCCAGCCGGTCGGTTCGCAGGCCTACGGGGGGCCGGTCGTCGCGAATGGCCGGGTCTATGTCGGCACGAACAACGAGGGACGCCGCGACCCGGCCATCGAAGGCGACCGGGGCGTCGTCATGGCGTTCGCGGCGGACTCCGGCGATTTCCTCTGGCAGATGGTGCATCCGAAGCTCTCCTCGGGCCGGGTCAACGACTGGCCGCTGCAGGGTGTCTGCTCCACCGCCTTCATGGAGGGGGACCGCATCTATTACATCTCGAACGAGGCGCACATCGTCTGCCTCGACGCGAACGGCTTCGCCAACGGCAACGAAGGCCCCTTCACCGACGAGAGCGACACCGGCGAGTTGGCCGGAGACATCATCTGGTCCTACGACATGATCGGCGAGCTGGACGTCTTCCCGCACAATCTCGCCACGGGCTCGCCCCTCGTCATCGGCGATGTCCTCTACACCGTGACGAGCAACGGCGTGGACGAGGGACATGTCAACGTTCCGTCTCCCTTCTCGCCCGACTTCATCGCCCTCGACAAGAACACCGGCGAACTGCTGTGGGAGAGCCGGCCGGTCGGCGAGAACGTCCTGCACGGCGCCTGGACGAACCCGGCCTACGCGGAGATAGGCGGCCGGGCGCAGGTCATCTTCCCCGGCGGCAACGGGGTGATCTACAGCCTGGACGCCGCCACCGGCGAACTCATCTGGCAGTTCGACTGCAACCCGAAGGACTCGGAATGGATCCTCGGCGGCCGCGGAACGCGGAACAACATCCTCTCGACCCCGGTCATCTACGACGACAAGGTGTACATCGGCGTCGGCCAGGATCCGGAGCACGGCGAAGCGCCGGGCCACTTCTGGGTCATTGACGCCACCGGCGCCGGCGACGTCACCGACACGCACGCTGTGTGGCACCGCGGCGGCGAGGACTTCTACCGCACGATGTCCACAGCCGCCATCAGCGACGGTGTGCTCTACATCTCCAGCCTTTCGGGCTTCCTGCACGCACTCGACCCGCAGACCGGCGAGGAGTTCTGGACCTACGACACCTTCGCGGCGGTCTGGGGCTCTCCTTTCGTCGTGGACGGCAAGGTCTTCCTGGGCGACGAGGACGGAGATGTCGTGGTGCTGCGCGCCGGCAAGGAAATGGAAGTCCTCGGGGAATACAACCTCGGCGCCTCCGTCTATTGCACCCCGGTGGTCGAGGACGGCGTCCTCTACATCCTGACGCGCAACCGAATCTGGGCCTTCAAGGAGGGCGCGCAGTCCGACCCCGCCTGAGCCTCGCCTTCAGGCCCGAGGCCCTGCCCCACGTCGGCCGCCGGCATCACCGGGGCGAATCGGTGGAAGTCCGCGGGACCTCCGGAGTCGAACCCGGGTCGCCCATGTCTGACATAGACTGAGGGCATGGCGCTTCCCGGTGGCAGCGGCCCCTTCCGGCCGGGGACGGGTGGAATGCCGCCGTATCTCGCTGGAAGGGAGCGCCAGCAACGGCGCTTCCGCAGGATCCTCGGCGAACTCGCGGACGGAGTTCCTCCCGGCAGCGAGATCGTGCTCTACGGCCCCCGCGGCAACGGCAAGACCGTCCTCCTCGCGTGGCTGGAGCAGGAAGTCGCGCATCATTCGGGCGTCGAGGTCATCCGCCGGACGCCGTCCGAACTGATGAGCCCGCGACAGCTCGCCGAGGAGATCCTGCCCCATGCCTGGTGGCAGCGATGCACACCCTCGGAAGTCACCGCACTCAGGATGACCTGGCGTCCCGGCCGAGACGAGCCGCCAACGGCGCGCGCCGTCCTGACAGCACGGATTCGCCGGGCGCCGCTGGTCCTGCTTCTCGACGAGGCCCACACCCTTGACCCCGAGACCGGGCGCGCCCTCCTGAACGCCAGCCAGCAGGTCGGCCGCGAACTGCCGTTCCTGCTCGTGCTGGCGGGAACGCCGAACCTGAGGTCGCACCTGAACCGGATGGGCGTCTCGTCCTGGAATCGCGCCGAACTCGTCCGCGTGGGGCGACTCGGCGACGAGGCCGCTGCGGACGCCCTGCGGGTGCCGTTCCAGAGAGCGGGGATCCCGGTGGAACCGAATGCGCTTCGGGCCATGGCGGAGGCCAGTCAGGGCTATCCGTTCTTCGTGCAATTGCTCGGCGCCGGCGTCTGGCGACACGCCGGCAGCGCGCGGCGCGTCACCCGAGCGGCACTGGAGCACGCCCGGGTCGGATTCGAAGAGCGGAAGGGCGAGTACTACCTCCACCGCTACGACGAGCTGGATCGGCTGGAGTTGCTGCCCGTGGGCCTCGCGGTGGCCCGCGCCTTCCGAGCTCGGCAAGTCCTCGGGGATCGCGCGTTGAAGCAAGCGATTCGGTCGGGACTCGCCGAGCGCGCCTCCCGGACAGCCGTGGCTCGGGCCGCCGAAACGCTCTCCGACCTCGGCTTCATCTGGCGGACGCGGGCGCGGCCCGAGTGGGAGCCGGGAATCCCCAGCCTCATGGATTACATCCGGGAGTTCGCCCCCGCCGCGTGACGGCCCGGAACGTCCCCGATCCTCCCCGACCTCGGACGCCCGGGGAGCGCCAGCTCACCGGTCAACCACACCTCCGAGAGTCGGCCAGCGCGACCTGCGGCGGCTCGGCGATCCCGCAAACCACGCCGACCGAGAGGCCGCCGAGCTCCGCGACCACCGTTCGGCACCTCCGAGACCAGGAACGAGGCGCGCCTCGAGCGGCGCATCGCGACCCCGAAAGTGTCGCATTTTCGACGGCCAGAAGTGTCGCATTTTCAATGGCCATTGACATCACCGGCAACTTGCGACTCCGCCGCCCTGCAGCCTCCGTCTCATCCTGTTGTCGCGCTCGGCTCGCCCTGGCGGCTGACGCGTCACCCGGCTGGACCGGCTGCGCGCCCACTCACTGCGAGCCGTCGAACTCCAGCCTTCCGTCCACGAACACCCACTGCGGCAGCACCCGGTAGTCGAAGGGATGCCCTTCCAGAATGACGAAGTCCGCGTCCTTGCCGACTTCGATGCTGCCGATGCGGTCGCCCATCCCCACGAGTTCGGCGGCGTTGAGCGTCGCCATCCGGAGCGCATCCACCTCGGGGACGCCGTTGCGGAACGCCCACGTCGCGTTCAGGATCGGCTCGCCGCCCAGCCGTCCGATGGGTGAGGCGCGGCGCGAGGCCCCGGGGCCATAGAACGCCACCGAAACGCCTGCCCGGTTCAGGATCGCCGGCCCTTCCACGCTCCAGCCCTCCCCGCCACCGCGGATGTCCGATGCGTAACTCCCCGAGTTGCCCAGGATGACGCCGGCGTCCGCCGCCGCGATTCGATCGGCCAGCCGATACGCCTCCACGCCTCCGGTAACAACGAGCCGCAAACCGTAGTCCTCGGCGAGCTGCAACGCTGCTTCGATCTCCTCCACCCGATCCGCATGAACCATCGCGGGAACCTCGCGCCGAAGCAGCGGCAGCAGGGCTTCGTGGCGCGCGTCGTACTCCCGGGGGTCCGGTGTCTCCGCGTAGTTCCGGGCGGAGTCCAGCGCGCCGCGGATCATCACGAGAGCGCTCTCGAGAGTCAGCGGTTCGCCGTCATCGTCCGTCCACTCCCGGAGAGCCGACCGCGTCAGCGCGATCACCTGACTCGCCGGTTCGCGGCGCACCATCTTCTCGAAATCGAGGCCGGGAGTCTTCACGACCACGCCGCTCCCGCCCATCAGGTTGCGCGTCCCCGGCGTGACGTGGATCGCCGTGACTCCGATCTTCGTGTTCACCCGGTACGACGGAAACCACGGATCCACCGCGTAGAGCGCATTCATTTCCGGCACGATCGGCGCGGTGATCTCGTCGTTTTGCACCTGCCACTTCAGGTCGCCGATCCAGTCGTTGGGAAAAGCGCGCGCGATCACCGTTCCCGGCAGAACCACCCGACCTCCGATCTCCAGGACGGGCATGTCCGCAGGCGGGTCCGCGCCGCCTTCCACCTGCGTGAAGCGGCCGTCCTCGACGACCAGGGTGGCGTTGCGGATCTCTCCGTGGCTCACGGTGAACACGTGCGCACCGGTGATGGCGAACCGTTCATCCTCCTTCGTCACTCCGCCGACGACCGAACCGAACGGGCCCACGACGCGAGGCCTCTCGGACTGAACCACGCGGTCCCGTTCGTATTCGATCTTCCCGTCCACGATCACCCGTTCGATCCGGTCGGCCGTGAGGTCGAGGAAGTGCCCGTCGAGCAGCACCAGGTCGGCATCCTTTCCGACTTCGATGCTCCCGATCCGGTCGTCGAGCATCATCGCTCGCGCGCCGCCGATCGTCATCACTTCGAGCGCCTGTTCGTCGGTGAGCCCGTGGCGCGCGAGGAAGGCCCCGTACTCCCGGAAATCCTTGAAGTGCTGGTTCGACATGTCGGTCTGGATGCTGGCGTTGACTCCGGCGTCGAGCAGGTCCTTCAGCAGATTCAGCGGTTCCGGATCGCCCCAGTACTGGACGATCATCATCGGCCCGATGACGGGCACGATCTTCGTCCCGGCGAGCAGTTCGGTGATCGGGAAGATCTCCTCGGCGTGCGCGAGCGCCAGGCGATCGAAGAAGCCGTACTTGCGGGCGAGGCGAAACACCATCATCACCTCGCTCGGATAGTGCGAGTGGGCGTGGACCATGACATCCCCGCGGATCACTGCCGCGAACGCCTCCAGACGCTCGTCCCGTTCCGGCGCCGGACCGTCCCCTGCCGCGTGCGCTTCCTGCTGCTCCAGATACTCGCCAGCGCGACGGAAGTACTCGTCGGCCGTCGCGTACCAGCCCATCACCGTCTGCGGCGTCTCGCCGGGACGCAGGTTGATCAGGGGCCGCACGGCCATCTTCAGATCCACGTACGGCTTCAGGATCATGTCCGGGCCCGGATCGCGCTTCGTCTTGAGCGCGACCGCCTGTCCGCTGGAGATGACGCCGCTTCCGGGACGGGTCACGAGCGAGGTGATCCCTCCGGAGAGCGCCACCTGGAGCATCGGATCCGAGAGATCGAGGTGCTCCACCGCCTTCCACTCGGCCGTCACCGGGCCGGGAATCCGGGAGCGATCGGCCATGTCGAGCGCGACGTGCGTGTGCGCATCAATCAGCCCCGGGATCACGACCCGCGCTTCGACCACGCGCACCCCCGCCGGGGCCTCCACGGACGAGCCCACCGCCGCGATCCGACCGTCCCGGATCAGGATCTCCCCGCCATCGAGAGTTCCGCCGGTGACGGTGTGGATGCGCTCGGCGCGAACCAGAACCGGCTCCGACTGCGCGCCCGCCGCGACTCCAGCCGGAGCGAGGAGCATCACGACCAGCGCCGCCGCGGAGACAGCCCGCCAGCAATGATTCCGGATTCCTGCTGTCATGCTGTTCTCCTTCGCGATGGGTTCGTCCGCGGTTGCGCCACCGGGCGAAAATACACTCCCACGATGAAGATCAGACGACGGGAACCGTTCCGCGCTGCCAAGGACGCGGCGCCGACCGCTCTCCGGCAGCCGTCCGAGGAGGCGGTCAGCGAAGCGGCGTCGCGCCGACAGGAGCGGGCCGCGATTCGCCGCCGGCTTCAGCGCGCCGTGGGCGTCGGGAGCGGATCGCTCTCGACCGAGGAGATCATGCGGCTCACGAGGGGCGAGGATTGAGGCTCCGACTGGCGGCGAACACCAGTCCGGGCTATGGAACGCCGGTCTCCAGACCGGCACCGCAATGGAATCCGGCTGGGGTCGAGAATTGCCGCTCTGGAGAACCCCTACCGGGAGAACCGGGGCGCTCCATAGGAACGGCGCTGCGCACTGCCGGCGCGCCGGGCCGGTTCTCGCGGTAGCGGCCCAGCCCGGCACGCACGAACTGCCGGCCTCCGCCGGCTCTCCCGGCAGGGGCCTGTATGGAACGCCGGTCTCCAGACCGGCACCGCAATGGAGTCCGGCCGGGGTCGAGAATTGCCACTCTGGAGAACCCCTACCGGGAGAACCGGGGCGCTCCATAGGAACGGCGCTGCCCACTGCCGGCGCGCCGAGCCGGTTCTCGCGGAATCGGCCCCGTCGAGTGCGGATCGCGCCATGGCCTGCGGCTCCCGAACAGCCATCCCCCTCCCAACAATTGGCGACCCGGCCCGACACGGAGGAGTTCAACGAGCCCGCGGCCATGATTCCTCGGGACAGGCAGCCCTGTCTTCCGGACTCCCGGTCAGGGCGCGGAACGGAAGCTGTTCTCCCACGAATCGGAGCCCCGAGATGTCCCGTTCCGACCAGCGGCAGCCCGCGGGGACGAACCGGGCGCGCGGAAATGTCTTGGGTAGCAGGCCGCCGGATTCGCTCGCGACGACGACATGGCGAACCACGATGGCGCCGGCGCTCCGACCCTCGTTCCGAGCCAGGCTCTCGAGGTAGGCGACGATCGGCCGCGTTGCCCGCAACTGGCAGTAGGGCGTGCGGTCGCCGGAGCGGAACGACTTCTTCAGTTCGATGGTGACGGCGTAGTCACGTCCGTCAACGGTCGCGAAAAGGATGTAGCCGGCAATCTGTTGTCGCCTGCACTGTTGTCGCCCGCGCCGTTGTCGCCTGCGCCCCGGTGCGATCCCGGGCACATGCCCCACGCCCTTTGATCCGGCGCCGCCCCGAAGTCCCATCGCCGCGTACGACCCATTCCATCGGGTCAGGGTCAGACACGAGCCGTTGCCGCCGTCGAGACAGATCTGCCCACCGTGAGGCTCTACGAGGCCCGCGGGTTCGACACACTCGGCGAAGACACTTCGCCAATCAGACGCTGTCGTCGCCAGATACCTCGAAGAGTTCCGCAGCGAGACTTCGGGAGCGTGCGTCAATGGCGCGGGCGGCTTGCTCGAACACCGGGATCTCGATCCCGTAGTCATCCGCCACACAAGGCTTGAGCACTCCCTGATCCGTCGTGTAGGCCCGAACATCCTGTGAGGCGAGGAGTGGCTGAGAACCGTAGTCGAGCCGCTTTACCGCTTCGCTCTGCGGCCCGAGTCGCCTCGCCATAATGAGGTTGTTGATCTCCTTGAGGAAGTAGTCGCTGTGGGTCGTGACGAGCACGCGGATGCCGGCGGAGGTCAGGCGCACGAGAAGCCTCGCCAGTGCCACCTGGTTGTCCACATCCAGATGGCTCTCTGGCTCATCCACAATGAGGAGCTGGCCGCGCTGCGCGTCATGGCGCACATAGAAGTCGAAGTCCATGAGCGCTCGGGCCGACGACGAGGCGCGGTGCAGGGGAATGTCGAAGGAACGCTTGTCTCCGTCGAGAGCGCGGTATCGCAGCTCGCCTTCCGCGGCCGTGAAGCGCCCATCCGCGAGGTTCTCGAGGTCGCGGCCGACCTCGATCCCAAGCCCATTGCGGGTACCGCCATTCCGGTCGGTCAGACTCCGTGTGTAGTGGATATTGTCCCGAATCGGCATGGCGTAGCGACTCGCCGCCTTGTCAATGACGATGTACGGGAACTCCGTCTGTTTGGGACCGGACTTGCGCGCATGTTCCTGGAGCAGTTCCACAAGCTGGTTCTTCGTGAAATCAAGCTCACTGTAAAAGAGCGCTATGCCGAACCGTTCGCCGGTCAGGACGAACGGATGTGGCAGCGGTGAAAGCAGAAAGCCGGAGTAGGCGCGGAGGAGGCCGCCCGCCAGCCAAGGATGCTGTCCTGCCGCCTGACCATCGTCGCCGCGGGTGTTCAGCTCGAGCGTGTCGCCGTCATAGTCGAGGACTATCTGTGCGCGAGGGGCATATGGGAATACGAATCGACGCGCAAATTTCGCGCTGTCGCAATCGAATTCCACACGCGCTTCGCGGAACTCGTCCGGGGGGGTCTGAAAGACACTGGAGAGATGCTCGCCAACGAAGTCGCGTGCGAGAAGATTGAAGATGTGCCGCCGATGACTTGCCAAGGCCTCCGGCGAGACGCGAAGGGCAACCCGCCCGGTTCGGACAACCTCGGCGAGGATCTGATCCCATGTCGGTCCTTGCTCATCCGCGCCCCGGTCCCCGGGCTCCGCCGACCAGTGCCAGTCGGGGATCCCGATGTGGGCCGCGCGCCGCTCCGCCGGACCGAGGCGGCACTGCTTCAGGAAGCCGTAGAGCGCGTATGCGAGATAGGTCTTCCCGGAATTGTTCTTGCCGGCGATGATCGTGAAGTCGCCGAGCTCGATCTCCGCCTCCCGGAGGGGCGGGAGGTTGTGGAAATGGAAGCGCATCGCGGATGGGTCTCGATGTCCGGCCCGGGCTCAGCCGCCGCGGAGGGCCAAGACAAGCGCGGCGATCAGGGTACCAATCGAGGCCGCGAGCCGAGTCACCAGGTCGCTGCCCGCCATGGAGCGAACTTCCTGGACGGCGGCATAGGCCTTCTCGGGATCGCTCCTGCGGCTGAGCACGTCGAACAGGGCCTGCCCCGGCTGCGGTCCAGGGTTGCGGTTCGCGGCGTTTCCCGCCGGGTTGGACTCGGGATCTTTCGGCGGCGGGCTGACCAGGCTCAGCGCGCGGGGAAGGCCAGCGTGAGGAACGTGGTGAGCGCGCCGAGCACGGCCGCGAACAGAACGAGCAGAAGCGCCCACATCCGGCCGAGCTGCTTCTCGACCGCATCGAGTCGGCCGCTCAGGTCTGCCATCGCCGCGTCCTGACGGGCAGCATTCGCCTGGATGAGCGCCGTGAGCTGCGTCACGACGTTGTGGCCGGCCATGGATCGGATTTCCTCAACCGCAGTATAAGCCTGCTGAGGGTCACTGTGGCTGCTGAGCACACCGAAGAGGGCCTCACCCGACTGCGGTGCGGGATCAGGGTTCGCGGGGTTTCGCGCCGGGTTCGACATGGGAGCCTCCGAAGCGACGGACCGAGGTCCGCGCCGGCTGCCCGCATCCCGGGATGGAATGCGGCTGCATTCCGTGCATGACGGAAAATCGAAGCAGACGAACCACCGGCCCCGCCAGTCGCCGCCGGGACGCTGCTTCAGCCGGCGTTCGTCCTCCCGGAACCCGGATTCCGTATAGTCTTGCGAAACAAGACGCACAAGGAACTCCGCACCGTGGCCATCGCGAACCTGGAAGATCTCCGGACGGTCTATCGTCCGCCCGCCCCGCGCGCCGGACTCAAGGTGCTGGATCACCTGGATCGGCACTGCCGGCGCTTCATCGCTCTCTCGCCGTTCTACGTCATCAGCTCCGCCCGTTCCGACGGACGCGCCGACGCCTCCCCGCGCGGCGATCCACCGGGTTCCCTCGCCCACGTCCTGGACGACCGGACGCTGCTGCTGCCCGATCGTCCCGGGAACCGGCAGGTGGACACGCTGATGAACCTGGTGGAGCGCCCGTACGTCGGGCTGCTGTTCTTCGTGCCCGGCTTCACCGAGACGCTCCGCATCAACGGACGGGCGGAAATCTCGACGGACCCGGAACTTCTGAAGCCTCTGGCGATCAAGGGCAAGCTGCCGATCTCGGTCCTCAAGGTGACGGTCGAGGAGGCGTTCCTCCACTGCGCCAAGGCCTTGATCCGGTCCCGCATCTGGGATCCGGCCGCGCAGGTGGAACGGTCGTGTTTCCCGACCTACGGGCAGGTTCTGGCGGATCAGATCGCCGGCGCGGACGCGCGCGAGATCGACGCCGGGGAGGAGGCGAGCGCGCGAGACGATCTGTTCTGATCGGCTTCGGCGCGCGCGTCAGTAAACGCCGACGGTCGTGCCGCCGGGAAGGCGGCCGAAGGGGCGTACGCCGCTGACTCCGTCCCACGCGAAACGACCCCAGGGGGGTTCGCGCTCGCCCTCGTCGCGCTCGAGAAAGCCGGGCACGAAGAACTCGCGGGTGAGCGTCGTGAGGCGGACGCGGCCGGTGGCCCCGTAGTCCACCCGTTCGCCGGTGTCCGGATCCACGACTTCGAGCGCGGCGCGGGGCATGGGCGGGTAGTAGGCGATCGTGTAGCCGTCGGCGGGCGTCGGCGGGCGGGCCGGGGCGAGCCCCATGAGCGTGTTGCCGTAGGTGGGCTGGAGGAACACGCCGTCGAGCAGCTCCTCCATGGCGAAACGGGTCCACTGCGGGGTGAACTCGGTGCCGCCGGAGAAGATGCCCCGGACCCCTGCCTCCCGCAGGGTCGTCCCCCGGTCCTCGAGCCGAAGACAGAGCGCCTCGAGCAGCTTCGGCGTGGCGAACAGGCACTGCACGTCGTGACCGCCCCCGAGGATCGTGACCGCCTGGGCGATGACGTGTTCCTGGTAGGCCTTCAGGTGCTCGGTCCAGCCCTTCCTGATGAGCTTGATGACCCACCTCGGATCGAGGTCGAGACAGAACGCGATCCCGCCCCGGTGCTGGGCGAGGTGCTCCACCGAGAGGCGCAGCCGCCGAGGCCCGGTGGGTCCCAGCATGAGCCAGTTCGAGCCGCGGGGGAAGTGCTCGTCCGGGAGGAGGTCGCTGAACAGCTCGTAGTCGGTCCGGAAGTCGCGGATGCCCACGCGGCTCTTGGGAAGTCCGGTCGTGCCCCCGGTCTCGAACACGAACAGCGGCTGGTCCTGGAACGGCTTCGGAACCCAGCGGCGCACCGGCCCGCCCCGGAGCCAGTCGTCCTCGAACGGGGGGAAGCGCTTCAGGTCGTCGAAACCACGCACATCGGTCAACGGATCGAAGTCGAGGCGCCTCCGGAAGTCCAGCCAGAAGGAGCAGCCGGTGTCTTCGGAGAAGTGCCATCGGACGATTTCGCGGACGTGCCGGTCGAGCCGGGAGCGCGCCGCGGCGACCTGTTCGCGAGAAGGAGCCTGGTTCGAGTCGGTCATGTTCAGGCGGCGCGGGGACGGCGCGCCGAGTTGCGCCAGACGGCCTCCATGTCTTCGGCCATCCGGTGGGCGGCGTGTTCTTCCCGGACCCGCCGGAAGCCCTCGGCGCCGAGGCGCTCGCGCTCGGCAGGGTTCCGGATGAGCCGGTCGAGGGCGCGGGCGAAATCCTCCGGCTCGGCGGACCGGGCGAGGAGACCGCCCCCGGTGCGTCGGATGAGATCGGGGTAGGCGCCGGTGGCCGGGAGGACGACCGGGGTTCCCGCCATCATCGCCTCGATGGGGGGGATGCCCTTGGGCTCGGGGAAGACGGCGGGCAGGGCGAAGAGATCGCTCTCGCGGAGGAAGCGCAGCTTGGCTTCTCGCCCGGGACTGCCCTCGTAGCCGAACGAGACGCCGGGGATTCGGGCGAAGCGGCGCCGCACGCGGGCGAGGTAGCCGCGCTGGCTGCGGGCCATCCATCCGGCGGCGCGGACCCGGAGCGGCGGCGCGCCCGCGCGCTTCGCGACGATCGCGACCGCGTCGGCAAGCCGATCGAGCCCCTTCTCGGGCGCGATCCGGGACAGGTAGGCGATCGTCACCGGGCGCGAGGCGCCTCGACCGGCGGCGCGCTTGAAATTCTCGGGAAAACCGGCGGGGTCCACGCCGAGCCGGACCACGGAAACCCGCTCCGGCGGAATCCGAAGCCGCTTTGCCATGTCGTCGGCGTGGTAACGGGTCACCCCGACGAAGTGATCCACCCCCGCGGCCGCGTCGCGCATCAGCTCCAGTGCGTGTCCGGCGTGGTCCTCCGGGAGCTGGGAAAGGAACAGATCCTCGCCGGAGAAGGTGACGACGATCGGGGCTCCGGTCACGGCCTTCAGCGGCCCGGCGAGACCCAGCAGGAGGGAGTTCGGCAGCAGCACCGAATCGAAGCGCTGCCCCTCCAGGGACCGGACTAGGCCTTCGACCGCCGGACGCGCCGGGCCCTCGGCGCCGAGGAGCGTCGTGATCGTGAGCGGTCCGAGGTGTTTCGCTTCGGTCGAGCCGGAGAAGCGCCCGGCGAAGTTCACCACCGGCGCCGAATCGAGCAGCGCGCTCACGAACGGGGTCCGTCCGAAGAGCGGCGCGGCGTGCTGGAGGAACACCGAGACGCCGCCGAAGCGGACCGAAGGCTCGGAGACGCTTTCCTCGTCGGTGCGGCTGCGCTGGTAGAGCGGCAGCAGTCGGACCTCGTGACCGCGCCGGCCGAGTTCGCGGGCGAGGGCGTTGTCCCGGATGCAGCTCCCGCAGAGCATCTCGCCCGCACCGGCGGTGAAGCTGAGGATCCTCACCGGATCAGCGACCTGCGACGCGCCCGGTCAGGGCGATGTCCCCTCATGCCAGCCCGTGACCGGGTCGCGCCAGATGCTGTAGTTCATGCCGCCCGCGTGGAGGTGCGGCGGCCAGTTCTCCGGACCTGTCAACTGCGACGGGTAGTAGTGGGCCCGCATCCCGAACGCCCCCCAGATCCGCCGCCAGCGATTGTGGAATGTCCGCGGCGGGAGCAGCTCGTCCGGGTCTTCCACCTCCCACGAGAGGTCGAAGATCGTCGGCGGAGGCGGAAGGGGTTCGTCTTCCTCGTCCGACGTCCCTTGGGTCCACGCGGCGCCGAAGGCGATGGCGCTCACGCACAGGGCGAGCCGGACGCGATGGGCCAACGACGGGATCAGTCGGAGGGCGACCCCTCGAGGAACGGCTCCATCGCGACGGACTCCGGCCCGTTCTCGGTGCAAAGCGCGAACGTGGAGCGCTCGCTCGTGTACATCGAGACCCCGGCGTACTCGCCCGCCTTGTTGACCACGTAGAACGACAGCCCGAAGTTGGGCAGGCCCCGGCTGTTCAGCAGGCGCTTCTCGACGGTGTTGTCCTTGACCCGCGAGAGCGCGGTCATGGCGGCGTCCTTCGGGTGCGCGCCCCGCCGCATCTCTTCCACGATGTGGAAGGAACAGAGGCCGTAGAGATTCGCTTCTCCGCGGCCGGTGGAGCCGGCGGCGCCCACCTCGTTGTCCACGTAGAGCCCGGCGCCGAGGATCGGCGAGTCGCCCACGCGGCCCGGGATCTTCCACGCGAGGCCGCTCGTCGTCGTCACGCCGGCGAGGTCGCCGTTCGCGTTCAGGCCGTCGCAGTTGATCGTGCCGTAGTACTCCTCCTCGTCCATGAACCCGTCGCGGACCATGGACAGCCCGGCGGCGTGACCGGCCTCGGCGCGCTTCTTCGGGTCCAGGTAGTGGCCGGGGTCGATCCGGCGCTTCCACTCGAGCCACATCTCCCGGGACCGCGGCGTGTTCAGGTCGTCCTCGATCTCGAACCCCATGTTGCGGGCGAAGTTCTGCGCCCCCTTCCCCACGAGCAGGTGGTGGTCCGTGACCTGGAGCACCTGGTACGCCACCGCCGCGGGCGTGCGGACGCCCTCGAGGCCGGCGACGCCGCCGGCGCGCCGATTCGGCCCGTGCATGCAGCAGGAATCGAGCTGGACGACGCCATCCGCGTTGGGGCGGCCGCCGTAGCCCACGCTGGCGTCGCCCGGATCGAGTTCCGTGATCTCGACGCCGGCGATCAGGCTCTCGAGGATGTCCTTGCCCTCGGTCATCAGCCGGAAGGCGCGCTCCACGACGACCTCGTCGCCGCCGTTCTTGTAGCGGTTGCCGTTGCCGGAGGAGATCACGAGCGGCTTCGGGCCGGAGCTCTGAACCGCCGGAGCGCCCCGCGCCGGCCGGGCGATCCCGGTGGACAGCAGGGCGGCGCCGCCCGCCCCCGCCTTGACGAACTCCCGACGGGTCACTCCGCGGGACGCGCGCGTCCGACGTTCCTTCATCTCGTGATCCTCCTCGAGTCCGTGGCGCAGGCCGCCCGGTGGCCGGCAAACCGACGGAACCGCAACGGACAGAGTGTATGCGGTACCCCGTTTACCATGCGCCCCCCATGGCGAAGCCCCAGGCCGATCGGATCGAGGTCGCGCACGCCGCGATTCCGACGGCGTTCCGCGATACCCCCCAGTTCGAGGCCGACGAACTGTCGCGGGCGATCGGGGCGCGGGCCTTCGTGAAGGTCGAGTCCCTGAACCCGATCCGCAGCTTCAAGGCGCGGGGCGCCTGCTGGTTCGCCGCCCGGCGGGGCGCCGAAGCCGGGCGGGACGCCTCCGGCCACCGCGCCGGATGGGTCACCGGCTCCGCGGGCAACTTCGGTCAGGGCCTCGCGTTCGCCGCCGGGCGGGCGGGCATCCCGCTCACCGTGTTCTCGTCGGTGCGGGCGAACCCGGACAAGGTCGCCGCCATGCGTCGGCTGGGCGCCGAGGTGCGCCTCGAGGGCGATGACTTCGATGCCGCCAAGGAGGCCGGACGCGCCTTCGCGGCATCCACCGGAGCCTCGTTCGTGGAAGACGGTCGCGAACCCGAGATCACCGAAGGCGCCGGCACGATCGCCCTGGAGTGCTTCGAGGAAGACGCCGGGGACATCCTCGTTTCTCCGGTCGGCAACGGCGCGCTCATCGGCGGCATGGGGCTGTGGGTCCGCCGCTGTCAACCGAACGTGCGGGTCGTCGGAGTCGTGGCGGCGGGCGCGCCGGTCATGCGCCGGGCCTGGGAGACCGGGGACTCCACGGCCGCCCCGGCGCCCCCGGACACCGCCGCCGACGGGATCGCGGTGCGCGTCCCGGTCCCCGAGGCGGTGGCGGTGATGCGCGAGGTCGTGCACGAGGTCGTGGAAGTCGGCGAGGCGGCGCTCCGGGATGCGGTCCGCATCCTCCACCGGACGCTCGGGCTGGTCGTGGAACCGGCCGGGGCGGCGGGAGTCGCCGCGGCGCTGGAGCATCCGGGACGGTTCGGCGGACGTCGGCTCGTCCTTCCGCTGTGCGGCGGCAACGCCGAACGCCGGCTGCTTCGCGAGTGCCTGCTCGCGGAACGCCCGGGCGCCTGAAACCGGGCCCGCGCCGCGATGGCCGTTCCGATCGAGTCCCTCCCGCTGCCGGGGCGGTCCCGCATCTCCGGGGACGCCGGCGCGGTCACCGCGATGACCCGCGGCGCGGCCCGGGTGGGGGCGGAGATCCTGGCCGCCGGGGGGAACGCCGCCGACGCCGCGGTCGCGACCGCGCTCGCGTCCGGCGTGTTCGAGCCGGCGATGAGTGGGCTGGGCGGAACCGCCTACGGACTCGTCGCGACGCCGGCCGCCCGGGGAGCCGCTCCCCGGGTCACCGCGCTCGACGGAAGCGCGCAATGTCCGGCGGACGCCCGCGAGGACATGTTCGAGCCGCTGCCGGGTGTCGGGGGCGGGCTCTACGGATTCCCGCCGACCCGGGGGGACCGGGCCGAAACCGGACCGACGGCGGCGCTCCCCCCGACCGCGCCCGCCGTACTGGCTGAGATCCACGCCCGCTTCGGGCGGCTCCCCTTCCCCGCGGTCGTGGAGCCGACGCTGCATCTTGCCGAGGATGGCTTCACCCCCGACTGGGGCTTCGCGGTCCATGTCGCCGCCGGGTACCGGAGGCTCCGCCGCTCCCCGGGGGCGTTCCCGCTCTACACCCGCGAGGACGGCAGTCCGTTCGTCCCCACCGGTCCGTCGGATCGGCTCCGACTCCCGGAGCTCGCTGTCTCGCTCCGGCGTTTCGCCGCCGACGGATCGGAGCCGTTCACGACCGGCGACCTGGCGCGTCGTCTGGCCTCCGGGATCCGGGAGGCGGGCGGCTTCCTCACGGAGGCCGATTTCGCCCGACCGGCGGTGCGCGAGGTCGAGCCGCTTCGCATCGGATTCCTCGGGCGGGAGGTCGTCACGCTCCCGGCGAATTCGGGTGGCCCGACCCTGGCCGCGGCGCTCGCCCACCTGGACGCGCTCGGCGAGTGGCTGGACCGCGACGCCGATTCGACCGCGGGCCGGGTCCGGTTCCTCCACGTCGCGGCCGAGGCGCTGCGGCGCGCCTTCGCCGACCGATTCCGCTGGCTCGGGGATCCGGAGAGCGTCGCGGTTCCGCTCGCCGGGCTGCTGGACCCGGACTGGCTCGCGGAGCGCCGGACCGGAGTGCGCGCCGATGGACCGCGCGTTCCCGAGCCGCCCGACCCCGCCCCGCCCGGAGCCGCCGCGGGTCCGCCGGAACCGGGGGCCGGGCCGGAGAACGACTGCACCACCCACATGAACGTGGTGGACCGGGACGGCATGGCGGTCTCGCTCACCGCGACGCTCGGAGGCCGGTTCGGTTCGGCGTTCGCCGTCCCCGGGCTCGGCTACCCGCTGAACAACGGGATGATGTGGTTCGACCCCCGCCCCGGCCGCCGGATCTCTCCCGCCCCCGGCCGGTACGCGCTCCACGCCGCGGCCCCCGCCCTGGTGTTCGAGGAAGGGAACCTGCAGGTCGTGGCGGGCTCGCCGGGAGGACGACGTCTGATCTCGGCGGTCGTCCTGCTGCTGGCCCGGTTCCTCGGCCGCAGGCGCCCCATGGTCCGGGCCGCGGGCGGACCCGGGTTTCACGCCGACACCGGCCCGCTGACCCTCGACGAGCGGACGCCGGAAGCCGGCGCGGTGGCGGGCGGCCTCGAAGCCCGGGGTCACGAAGTGGAAGTCGTCGCCGAGAGCGCCCTCACCGGGAACTTCGGCCGGGCCAGCGGGATCGCCCGCTCGCTCACCGGGGACTTCATGCGCCTGGAGCCCGGCGTGGATCCGGTGCGGACGGCGTCGGCCTTCGCGCTCCGGACGTCGGGCGGACGCGATCTACCAGCACCGATCCAGTCAACATGAAAACCGTTTTCAGTTTCGATTAGACTTCATCGCCCATCCTCCATCGCGTCGGCGCGCCGTCGCCTCCCGTTTCTTCCAGGAGCCTCCCCATCGTGCAGAAGCTGCTCTCCCTCACGCGCCCATCCTCACGGCGGACCGCTCTCACGGTGCTCGCCGCGGCGGCGATCGCGCTTTCGGCCTGTGAGGACGACTCCAGCGCTCCGGCCCCGGCGCCGACTCCCGCACCGGCTCCAGCCCCGCAACCGGAACCCGAACCGGAGACCGCCAGCTACACCTTCGAGCAGCCGACTCCCCTGCTGGGACCGCGGGTTCCCGGTTCCCTTCCCGAGGGCGTGCACTTCGCGCCGCCGCTCGCGCTGGTCGCCCACGCTCCCGGGGAAGCGCCGTGGAGTCCGGGCGAGACGGCTTCCGACGGTCTGAAGCTGCTGGCGGAGGCCGGGGATTCCTCCGCGCTGATCGCCGAAGCCGAGGCGGCCGGGATGGACATCCTCGCCACGAACCTGACCGAGTTCTTCGCGATCTTTCTCAGCCCGGATCCGTCCATCACGCTGCATCTGGAACGGCCGTGCGTCAGCTACGCCCAGATGATCGCCCCCAGCGCGGACTGGTTCGTCGGGGTCAGCGACGGGTGCGCGACCGACGGGGACGGCGCGTGGCAGGACGAGATGAGCGCCGACGTCATCGTCTATGACGCCGGGACCGCCACCGGGGAGGACTTCAGGTTCAAGTCCGCGGACACGGAACCCCGGGAGCCGATCATGGTTCTCGACGCCCCGCCTTACCTCCCGGCGCCGACGGTGTATCTGGAGCTGAGCGCGACGCGCAAGACCGAGTAGCGGCAGCCCCCGGCGATCCGGATCGCCACTCTCGATGGAGCGCCGCTCGTATGGAACGCCGTTCTCTATGGAGCGCCGCTTGTATGGAGCGCCGTTCTCTATGGAGCGCCGCTCTCCAGAGCGGCAATTCCCGCTACCTCTCGGCATCGCCAGCGTACGCGCTGCCGGGCAGGAGCCCGGCGCGCCGGCAACGGCGCGACTTCCTATGGAGCGCCGCTCTCCAGAGCGGCAATTCGCGCTGCTTCTCGGCGTCGCCGGCGTACGCGTGCCGGGCGGGAGCCCGGTGTCGCCGGCAGGGTGCCGGGCCGTTCCTATGGAGCGCCTATAACTTTCACGGGTGCCCGAGAGGGCGCACTCAGCTACATGCTGGGCCAATCCGCCGGGAGTACCGATGGAGCGCTGAGTCCCCGAGGCGAGAGCCCCGGAGGACCGAGAGCGGACTTGTGCCCCGACGGATGGCC
>JAJEAO010000064.1 GCA_022822745.1 Acidobacteriota bacterium | reverse complement strand
ACCGCGAGAACCGGCCCGGCGCGCCGGCAACCCCGGCGCCGGCGTACTCCCTGCCGGGCGGGAGCCCGGCGCGCCGGCAAGGCGCGCCGGCAACGCGCCGGGTGGGGTCTTACCTCTGCTGGGGGGTGGCGCCGTTCTCGGCCTCGGTGACCCGCGTCAGCGCCTCCTCCACCTCGGGCTGGTCGGCGTCGAGCGCCAGCGAGCGCTGGAACACCTCTCGGGCCCCGGCGAAGTCCGAGACCTGGTAACGCGCCAGACCGAGCAGATTCAGGCTGCGCGCGTCCGGATTCACCAGCAGGATCGCCTGGCTGAGCAGCGCCTCCGCCTCCTCGTAGCGACCGAGGTGGAAGTAGGCCTCACCCAGCGGTCGCACGACCTCGTACCGGTCCTGCACCTCGGCTGCGACCGGTTCCAGCAGCTCGACGACGCGATCGGCCTCGCCTCCGTCCATCTCGAGGCGCGCGAGGAGTTCGCGGGCCCTCCCGAGCCTCGGCGCCTGCGCCACCGCCGATTCGAGCGCCGGCCGAGCCTCCTCCCTGCGGTCGAGGTTCATGAGCTGCTCGCCGAGGGCGAGGCTGGTGAAGCCCGGACGCCCCGGGTCGTAGGGCAGCATGATGCCGCGGAAGCCGGCTTCGGCCAGGCTCGCCCGCGGCGATACGGTGAACGCGGCTCTCCGCGTGGAGATGGCGGCGCCGGAGCGGTCGAGCAGCTCGGCCGCGACCTCGTAGCGTCCGGCGCCCAGATCCACCAGCGGGAACTCGATCGCCACGAAGCCGGAGCCGATGTCGGGCTCCGCGGCCAGCTCCTGCTCGTACGCCACTTCGCCGTCGGTCAGGGGATCACGGCTCACGATCCGGTAACGGACGCTCGCCCCGTCGGGAGCGTCGAGCGGAGCCACCGCGGTCACGAAATCATCGCCGATCGTGTACACCGCGCTGGGGTTCGGGACAACGCCGGTGGACGCGATGCGGAATGGACGGTAGTCGGGCCGCAACGGCTCGAACCGGCTGCCGAGAACGAGGTCGCTCAGTCGGGCGCGGCCGTCCTGCGGAGGGACGCTCACCGGGGCCTCGATCAGCGTGTAGCTCTTGGCGCAGTCATCTTCCGAACGGCTCCCGCAGGCCCGGTTCCGGAGGACGACCCGCACGGTGTGCTCGCCGGGGATCAGGGGCAGGATGCCGGACCACGAGAACGGGGCGTGGAGCGCGCCGCGCTGGTCGTCGTTGAGCGAGACGAAGTTCTCCTTGCGGAACTCGGTCACGACCTGCTCCTGATCCTCGGTGAGGACGACCTCGATGCTCGCGATGAACGAAGTGTCGAACGTCCCCCGATCCTCGTTGCGGATGAAGGCGGTGTGCTGCGCCTCGACTTCGAGCACCCAGTGGAGGAAGGAGGCGCCCTCCGGTCCGGGAAGGACCGCGACGGCGCCATGGCCCGGCACCCAGGTGAACAGGTAGTCGGCCTCGATGGCGCCGCGCTCGAAGTCGAGCCGGTCGGCATAGCTGTCGTCGAGACCGTGGAAGGGAACCTCGTGGATGTCGGCGAGCAGCGACAGCGATCCGAACGGCACCGCCTGGAACCGGGTGATGTCCTGCTCGTCGGTGCGGAAGGACATCGCGGCGTTCGCGATCTCGGGATCGAACTCGTAGAGAATGTCGTAGGCGCGCTCCGTCTCGTCGCGGAAGTCGCGGCGTTCCGGCTGGTACCCGGTCAGCAGCGCCGTCGGGCCGTCCGAGATCGGGTCGTAGAGCTGGAGCTCCCCGACGCCATGCCGGCGCCAGAACAGGAGATAGAAGAAGGCGGGCAGCCCGAACCGCTTCAACTCCGAGTTGTTGTAGAACCACAGCTCGGTCGGGTAGATCTCGTCGCGGGCCTCGTAGTTCTGGATCGAACGCGGCATCCCGAGGAGGATGTAGTACCGGCCGCGGTCCGTCTGCCAGCCGTCGCGGAAGGTGTCGCGGCCGAACCAGTTGTTCGCATAGTCGAGCCGCTCGTAGTGCTCGATCCGGAACTCGTTCTCCGGCGTCGAGGGATTCGGATCCCGCTTCCGCCAGAACGCCTCGAAGAAGTTGGATCGCTCCTGCTCCGAAGTGAGCCCGAGGAAGGTGCGCTTCTCCCGGTCGGTGATGAGATACACGACTTCCTCGGTCAGCCACACGCGGTGCCTCTCCGGGAGCGCCTCGATCCGCTCCTTCTCGGTGAGTCCCTCCTGCGCCGCGGACGCCGTGGCCGCGGACGCCAGGATCAGCGGGATTACGAGCGGGATGAGGCGGCGCCGCCCGGGGCTGGCGCGCCGGGATCCCCGAGCCGATCGGCCATCGTTTCTCATGACGTTCTCCGCCCTCATGGTAGTTGTCCCCTCTCCGCGGCGCAATGGACCCGGGCGCGTGAGTGATGCAAAATGATGCATATGGCTTCATCCGACATTCGTACGACGGTCCAGGTCACGGCCCGCATCCCGACGCAGGTCGTCGAGTCCCTCGATGCGGCCGCCGCGACCCTGAAGCGCAGCCGCCCCGCGCTGGTGCGCACTGCCGTGGAGCGGTATCTCGAGGACTTCGACGACCTGGCGGTGGCGATCGAGCGGCTTCGGGATCCGGCGGACCCGGTGCTCGACTGGGAGGATGTGCGGCGTGACGTGGTCGGTCCGGATCCGGCGTAGCGCTCTCCGGGAACTCGAACGCGTCCCGAAGCCGCACCGGCTGCGCGTGGTGGAGACCCTCGACCCACTCGCCGAGTCGCCGCACGCGGGGGCGCTGCTGAAAGGCGGGCGGAGAGGACTCAGGCGACGTCGGGTGGGCCGCTACCGCGTGATCTACGAGGTGCGGGACCGGGATCTCGTCGTTCTCGCGATCCGCGCCGCGTCCCGTGGCCCGGCGCACCGCAGCATCGTCGGGAGACGCTGACGACCCCCGAGAGGTCGCGTGGCTCGGCCGGGCTCGCCAGGGCGCGCGTTTCGGGTGCGATACTCGCCGCCATCGTCGAATGGCCTCCTCCGCGCTGCGCCGCTCCCTCGCGACGGGACCGGGTCTCCTGCTCCTCGCCGCCCATCTCGCCGGGGCGCAGCCGGGAGGGGACCTCGCCCAGGCGAGGCGACTCGCGGAGGCGGGGCGCGTGGCCGAGGCCATTCCCCTGCTCGAACGGGCCCGGGCGGCGAACCCGGAAGATCCGGAGCCGCTGTGGATGCTCGCGGTGGCGAAACTGCGGACCGGCGACGCGGAGGCGGCGGCCGAACTCGCCTCGGAAGTCTCGGCTCGAGTCCCGGCGAGTCCCAACGGTCCGCTGCTGCTCGCGAGCGCCTCCCGCAGCCTGGGGCGCGCGGCCGACGCTGAGGCCGCCCTCCGGGAGGCCCTGCGCCGCGACGCCCGCCTTCCCGAAGCGCGGCGCGATCTGGCGCTGTTGCTGGCCGAGACCGGTCGCTCCGAAGAAGCGATTGCGGAGCTCGAAGCCCTCGCGGCCGACTTCCCCGGCCGGGCGGAGGCGCTCACGCCGCTCGGAGTCCTGTACATCCAGGTCGGGCGAGGATCGGACGGTCTGGAGGCGCTGGCCGCCGCGGCCCGGTCCGATCCGAACTCCTTCGAGGCGCAGCACCACATCGGAGCCCTCCTCTCCGAGCTGGGGCAGTTCGAGGAGGCGGATCGCCGGCTCGACGCCGCCCTCTCCCTGCGTCCCGGCGACCCGGGGACGCTTCTGGAAATGTGCCGTCTGCGCTCCCGCGAGGAGCGGCTGGAGGAGGCTCGCGCGGCGTGCGCCGAAGCGGCGACCTCGGCGCCGGACCAAGCCGAGGCGTGGTTCGCGAGCGGCGACGTCCTGCACTACCTCGCCGAGGAAGATGCCGCGGCGAACGCCTACCGCCGGGCGCTCGAACTCGATCCCGGCCACGACCGCGCCGCCTTCCGCCTGGGGCAGCTTCTCCAGGAGACGGGGCAGAGCGCCGAGGCCGTCGAGCTGCTGACCGCCGCCGTGGACGAAGCGGGAGAGGAGGCCCCGCCGGAACGCCTCGCCGGGGCGCTCATGACCCTAGGTCGGGCGCTCGGCGACTCCGGCGACGGGGACGCGGCCATCGCGCGGTTCGAAGCCGCCATCGAGCTGTCTCCGACGATCCCCGAGCCCCACCTCCACCTCGGGAACCTCCTGGTGCGCCGCGCCGACGCCGAATCGAAGGAGCGGGGACGACGACACCTGACCCGGTTCGCCGAAGCGAAGCAGTTCGTGGATCGGGCCAACGAACTCCGGGCGGCGGTCAACCGGTTCCCGGGCGCCCGCGAGCCGAAACAGGCGCTGATCGGCCACCTGATCGAGGGCGGCGCCGCCGGGGAGGCGCTGGAGGAGGCCGAACGGCTGCTCACGCTCGCCCCCGCCGAGCCGGTCCACCACCTGCTCGCCGCGGAATCCCTCGCCGCCCTCGGGCGAGTCGGAGAAGCCCGCGAGCTCCTCGAACGGGCGATGGAGCAGTGGCCCCGGAGGGCGGAATTCCGGGAGGCCGCCGACAGGCTCCCCCCGAGCTCGTGACTCCGCGCCGCGCGCTCGTCCTTCTCGCGACGCTCCTCGGCGGCGCTTCGATGTCCGCGGCATCGCAGGAGATCCGACTGGAAGACGCGACCGCGGCGGCCGGGCTGGAGGTCCGAACTCTGAGCGGCGAGCCCGAGAAGCGGTTCATCGTCTCCTCGCTGGGGTCGGGCGTCGCCGTGCTCGATTACGACCAGGACGGGGATCTCGACCTCTACGTGGTGGACGGCGCACCGCTCCATGATCGGACCCCGGGCGAGGGCCGTCCGAACCGGCTCTTTCGCAACGACGGCGGGCTCCGCTTCACCGAGCGGACGGCGGCGGCGGGCGTGGGGGACACCGGATGGGGCTTCGGCGTGGCGGTGGCCGATGTGGACAGCGACGGCTTCCCGGACCTCTACGTCACGAATCTGGGGCCCAACGCGCTCTACCGGAACCGGGGTGACGGAACCTTCGAGCGGGTCCCGGAGGCCGGAGGCGCCGACCATCCCGGCTTCTCGACATCAGCCGCCTTCTTCGACGCCGACGGGGACGGCGATCCGGACCTGGTGACCCTCGGCTACACCGCCGACCGCATCGAGGACCTCCCCCTTCCCGGCGCGGCGGCGAGCTGCGTCTGGTTCGGGCTGCCGGTGTTCTGCGGTCCGTCGGGATTGATTCCGGCGGAGGACGGGTTCTACGAGAACCGGGGCGACGGCACGTTCGAGGACGCGAGCGAGGCGGCCGGACTTCGCCGCGTCGAGCCCGCCTACGGGCTGGGGGTGGTTACCGGGGATCTCGACGACGACGGGGATCTCGATTTCTATGTGGCGAACGACTCGGTGCCGAACCATCTCTGGCGCAACGACGGCGGGGGGTCGTTCACGGAAGACGGGCTGATCGCCGGCGTGGCCTACAACGTGGACGGTCTGGCGCAGGCGGGGATGGGAGTGGACGCCGGGGACTTCGACGGCGACCGGCAGCTCGACCTGTTCGTGACGAACTTCTCCCACGACACGAACACCGCCTACCGCAACGATGGCGGCGGCTTCTTCGAGGACTCGACCACCCGCAACGAACTGCGGATGCCGGGCTGGTTCTATCTGGGATGGGGAACGCGGTTCACCGATCTCGATTCGGACGGCCGACTGGATCTCTTCGTGGCGAACGGCCACGTCTATCCGACCGCGGCGGAGGCCGGGAGCGGCGCCTCGTACGCGATGCGGAACCAGATCTTCCGCAACCTGGGCGGCGGCGTCTTCGGGGAGGAGTCACGGGAGGGACCGGAGCGGTCCAGCCGGGGCCTCGCGGCCGGGGATCTCGACGACGATGGCCGACCGGATCTGGTCATCACGAACCTGGACGACCGGTTGACGCTTCTGGCGAACCGGAGCCCGGATCGGGGCGTGATCCTGCGGCTGGTCGGGGCGACCGCAGTGCGCGACGGAGACGGGGCCCGGGTCCGCTTCACGCGCCCGGACGGGGTGGTCGAGCTGCGGGAGGCGCACCGGAGCGGGAGCTTCCTGTCGTCGTCCGATCCGCGGGTTCATCTGGCCGCTGCGGGGGCGGAGGTCGTGCGGGATGTCCGGGTGCGCTGGCCCGGAGGCGAGGAAGAGGCCCTGGGCGATTTGCCGCTGGCCGGCGGCGTGGTCGTCATCCGCCAGCGCCGGGAATGAGGGCTGTCCCCGTCGAGAGTGGTGACCGCCGGGGTGATGCCGCGCGGCGTAGCTCCGGGAGTCCGGCGCTTCATGAATGACCGTGGGAATGAGCGCGGGAATGAGCCCCGGTTGGGGCGCGGCGTTCCCGGGCGGCGCCGTGATGCGATGATGCGCTGCTGCTGCGGTGAATCACAGTGACGATTGATGATGTCCTGGCGGTGGCGCGAGCCCTCGCCGACCGGAAACGCATGAGCCTGGGCCGCGCGCTGTCGGAGCTGGCGCGTCGCGGTTTCCGGAGCAGCGGCGCGGTCGCTCGACGCCGGCGGAAGTCGGGGGCCGTGTTCACGGTGGATCGCAAGGCGGACCCCATCACGAGCGAGGATGTCCATCGAGCCCTGAACAACTGGCCCTGATCGTCCATCCGGACGGGAACGTCCTGGTGGCGCTTGCCTGGCCCGACCACATCCATCACGACGCCGCCTGGGCCTGGTTCGATCGGGAGCGAGGCGCAGGCTGGGCAACCTGCCTGCTCACGGAGGCAGGTTTCGTGCGGGTCTCCAGCAACCGCGCCGCGGTACGCCACACCGTGACGGTGCCCGACGCCATCGGCGTCCTGGGGACGCTCACCGGGCTGGGCTCTCACCCGAGTTTGACAGTTCGTGGGCACATCAGGGGGTGGATTCCGGGGTCGAAGGACGGTGAGTCAAGGACTTGCGGCGCGGAAGACTAGATATCAGCCCAGAAGGCATAGATACATGGATGTATCCCTTGATCCTTGATGGACTCGGTGTGTATTC
>JAJEAO010000046.1 GCA_022822745.1 Acidobacteriota bacterium | reverse complement strand
CCATTGAAAATGTCCCGGTTCGGGCCATTGAAAATGTCTCGCTTTGGCCGAGCGATTGGGTGGATCGCAAGGGAGAGTTCACTTGGGTGGCCTTCCTGGGATCTCCCTTCGGAGGCCCGTCGGGGTCGCGGTCCCGGGCGCGCCGGCAATGTGCCGGGCGGGAGCCCGGCGCGCCGGCAATGCGCCGGCAACGTGCCGGCGAGGTGGGGTGGTGCGGGGTTTTGCCGTGCCGGGCAGGAGCCCGGCGCGCCGGCAATGTGCCGGTCTGGAGCCGGGTGCGCCGGCAATGCGCCGGCAACGTGCCGGCGAAGTGGGGTGGTGCGGGGTTTGCCGTGCCGGGCAGGAGCCCGGCGCGCCGGCAGTGTGCCGGGCAGGGCCGCTAGCGCGAGAGCCGGCGCGGCGGGCCGGCAATGTGCCGGGCAGGAGCGCGTCACAATCCCGGCGATGTTCTCCGTGGCCGGGCTGCGCGTCGGGGGTCTCCCGGCCCTCGACTTCGAGGTGGCGCCGGGCCGCATCCTCGCGGTGTCCGGGCCTTCGGGTTCCGGCAAGACGCGGCTGCTCCGGGCGCTCGCCGATCTGGACGCCGTCCCGGGGCGGGTCGCGTGGGACGGCGTCGAGCGCGACGAGATCCCGGCGCCGCAGTGGCGGCAGCGCGTGGGGCTGCTTCCGGCGGAGCCCCGTTTCTGGGAACGTTCGCTGGGCGCGCACTTCCCTCCGGGCGCTCCGGACCTCGAGGCCGAGTTCCGCGAACTGGGCCTCGATCCCGATGCCCTGGGGGGCGACCCGACCCGGCTCTCGACGGGAGAGCGCGCCCGGGCGGCGCTCCTGCGGCTCCTGGCGCGCCGTCCCCGGGTGCTTCTCCTCGATGAACCCACCGCGAACCTGGACCCCGACAGCGCGGGGCGGGTCGTTGGCCGCCTGACCCGCTACGTGGCCCGCCGACCGGCGGCGGCGGTCTGGGTCTCGCATCGGGCGGAGGAAATCGCGCTGGCCGACCGGGTGCTCCGTCTGCCCGGGAGCAACCTCGGCGAGGCGTCGCGGGGAGGCGCCTCGTGATTTCGCTGACCGCCGCGGATCTGGCTCTCAGTTTCCTCGCGGTGGCCGCGCTCGCGGCGGCTTCGTGGGCGGCGCGGCTCGGAGTCGCGAGGCAGCTCCTCTGGCTGGCGGTCCGGGCGTCGGCCCAGCTTCTCCTGCTGGGGCTGGTGCTTCGGTTCGTGATCGGATCGACCAGCCTCCCGGTCGTCGCGCTCATGGCGCTCGTGATGCTGCTGGTCGCAGCCCGCGAGGCGCGGCGGCGGCAGCGGCGGCCCCTCGCGGGGCGGTCGGGTTATGTCGTTTCGGCGGTGGCCATGTTCCTGTCTTCGTTCCTTTGCGCCGCCTTCGCGCTCGTCGTCGTGATGGGCCCGGAGCCCTGGTGGACGCCCCGGTTCGCCATCCCGCTCCTCGGGATGCTGCTCGGGAACACGATGAACGGCGTGGCGCTCTCCGCGGAGCGGCTCACCGGCTCGGTGGTGGCGAGCCGGGACATCATCGAGCAGCGCCTCGCGCTCGGGGAGAGTCGCGAGAGGGCGATTTCCGGACTGGTGCGGGAGAGCGCCCGCGCCGGCCTGATCCCGATCTTCAATTCGATGGCCGCGGCCGGCATCGTGAGTCTTCCCGGCATGATGACCGGGCAGATCCTCGCCGGGGCGCCGGTGGGCGAGGCGGTTCGCTACCAGGTGATGATTCTGCTGCTCATTGCCGCCGGGACCGGTTTCGGCGTCCTCGCGTCGGTCCGGTTCACGGCGCGCCGGCTGTTCGATGACCGTCACCGGCTGCGGCTGGATCGCCTCGCGGGCTGACGCCCGCTTCGATCGCGGTTCCCTGTGGGATACTGCCCCGCTTCGGAGGAAACGCGCCCAATGACCCGATTCGCAACCGCCCGGCTCCTGCTGCTTCTCGTCGCGCTGGTTCTCGGTCTCGTCGCGCCGGCGATGGCCCAGGACGACATCCCCTACCCGGTCCCGGATCGCACTGACGGGGAAGGTCCGTGGGAGCGGGTCATCCTGCGCGGTCCCATCGTGATCGACGGGACCGGCGCCCCGCCCTTCGGTCCGGTGGACATCATCGTCGAGGGGAACATCATCCGCTCCATCCACAACGTCGGGACGGGAGTCACTCCGATCCACGAGGAGGACCGCCCCGTTGCCCAGCCTGGTGATCACGAGATCCGGCTCGAGGGGCACTACATCCTGCCCGGATTCCTCGACATGCACCTCCACCAGCACTATGAGGGAGAAGGACAGAGGGTTCCGACCGAGTACATCCACAAGCTCTGGATGGCGCACGGCATCGCGACCGGCGCCGATGTGGGCAACTTCAACACCCGATGGCTGCTCCATCACAAGGAGCGTTCGTGGAACAACGAGATCACCTCCCCGCGGATCCAGGCGTTCGTCGTCTTCGGCCGCGACGGCGAGGAGCCGGTCACGAACCCCGAGGCCGCCCGGCGCTGGGTGCGGTGGGTGAAGGAACAGGGCGCGGAGGGGATCAAGTTCTTCGGCGCCGCGCCGCGCATCTTCCGCGCCGCGCTCGACGAGGCGGCGAAGGTGGGGCTCCTCTCGACGACCCACCACGCCCAGCTCGATGTGGTGGGCATGAACGCCCTCGACACCGCCCGCGCCGGCCTCACCTCGATGACGCATTGGTACGGGCTGCCGGAAGCCCTGTTCGTGGACAAGACGATCCAGCATTACCCGTTCGACTACAACTACAACAACGAGTACCACCGGTTCACCGAGGCGGGCCGGCTGTGGGCGCAGGCGGCGCCGCCGTTCTCGGAGAAGTGGAACGAGGTCATGAACGAGCTGCTCGAGCTCGACTTCACGATCCACCCGACCTGGGTCGCCTACATCGCCACCCGCGACCTGATGCGACAGCAGCGGAACGAATGGCATTCCGTGTACACCCACCCCAATCTGTGGGAGTTCTACCGTCCCAGCGCCGTGAACCACGCCTCCTACTTCTTCGACTGGACCACCCAGGTCGAGCTGAACTGGAAGGAGAACTACCGGCTGTGGATGGCCTTCGTGAACGAGTTCAAGAACCGCGGCGGGCGCGTCGTGGTGGGCAGCGATTCCGGCTACACCTTCAATCTCTACGGTTTCGGCTTCGTGCAGGAGCTGGAGCTGTTCCAGGAGGCGGGGTTCCATCCGCTCGAGGTCATCAAGGCCGCGACGCTGGACGGGGCGGAGTACCTCGGACTCGGTGAACGGCTCGGCAGCATCGAGGAGGAGAAGATCGCCGACTTCGTCATCCTCGAGGAGAACCCGCTCCACAACCTCAAGGTGCTCTACGGCACCGGCACGGTCCGGTTGAACCACGAGACGGGCCGCACCGAGCGGATCGGCTCGATCAAGTACCTGATGAAGGACGGGATCCTCTACGACACCCGCAAACTGCTCTCGGATGTGCGGGAGACGGTTCGCGCCGCCCGCGCCGAGCAGGGCCTCCCGCCTCCGCCGATGCCGCTCTTCCTCGAGGACGCCCCCGACCACGAGTACCCGAAGCCCACCCGTCCGCAGTAGAAGCTCGCTGGCGGGGCGGGTTCCCGGCAGGCGGCGCGGCGTCCCCCGTCATCCCCGCTCCGCCGATCGGGGAAGCGGGCATCCCGACTCGGGGAGCGCTCCCGCTCAGAAGTCGTCGAGGTAGCGGGCCGGGAGGAGGACGGTGGGGCGGGTCTCCCGATAGTGGATGATGACGTCGAACCACGACGCGAGCGGGGGCTCGTACCAGTACCGGGAGGGGTTCCCCGGGTCGTAGCAGCACCCGATGCTCCGGAACGGCACCGTGCCGAAAAGCCAGCTCGTGGCCGGATAGCCGGGGTCGAGGCCGCGGAGATCGAGGAAGTAGCGCGGATGCGAGGCGGACGCGGCGTAGTGCTCGAACGAGTGAGCCCGGACCGGCCCGAGATCGAACGCACCCCGGCTGGTGTAGGTGGACCCGCTCTGGCCGACGGCCGTGAACCGACCGGTTTCGTGCGAGAAGCCGAGGACGACCATCTCGTCCCCGAAGCGCTGCCGCTGGTAGAAACCCTGCGCCCCCGGCTGCGTGGACACGTGGAAGTTGTGCGCCCAGACGACGATGCGGCTTGCCGGGCCGAGCTGGTCCGCGATCCAGATCGTGTTCTCCGCCATGGACTCGTCGCGTCGCTGCTCGCCGGTCTCGTTCAGGTGGTACTGGACGGCGACCCGCAGGCTCCGGACGGCGACCTCGAATTCCTCCCTGCTGCTCGCGGCGATGTACTCCGCTTCCCCTTCCAGGAGAAGACTGCGCGTCCGGTCCAGATCCCGGCGACAATCGGCGCGGTAGGCGTCGGACTGGTCGGAATACCGCGTCCCCGGAAAGCGGCCGGTGTGGTCGTTGGCGACCCGGTTCATGCAGTGCAGAAGCGTCGCCACTTCCGATTCGCGGTCGGGGTCCACCGACCGGAAGTACTCGCGGACGTTGTGGAGCGCCATGCCGGGGTACTGCATGTCGGAGCCGTGGAAACCCACATCGCCGCCCGCTTCGTTGTGATCGCGCATCCACTCGATCATCTCGAGCACGGACTCGGTCCGCCAGGTCCAGAAGTAGAGGGCGGACAGGAACGTGTGGGCGTCCCCCTCGCCGGTCCGGACGTAGTGGTCGAGACGGCGCGCCTCGGGCCAGGTCGCCTCGATCACGAACGCCTCGAAGTCCATCTCCTCCACCAGGAAGCGGAGGATGCGGGCCTTCATCTCGAAGAAGTCGCGGGCGCCGTGGGTGTTCTCGCCGAGCGCGACGATGCGCGCGTCCCCCACGAGATCGCGCAGGAACTCCAGGTCATCGTGCGGCAGTTCGAGATGCGAGCCGTCGAACGGGACCGCCGTGGTTTCGATCCAGTTCGCGATCGGCTCGGGCACCTCGGGGAGCGGCTCTTCCGCCGGAGTCGCGGGGGGCTCCTCCGGCAGGAAGGTGTTCGGCTGCAGACGAACGCTTGACGGAGGTCCGCCTTCGTCGCAGGCGGCGAGAAGCAGGACGACGCCGATGGCGGCAAGGGCCCGGGAGCGGGTCATCGCGGCGGGGGCAGGTGCTTCTTCGGAAACAGCGACACGACGGTGTAGTGCGGATCCACGACGTTTCCGATGCGGGCCTTGCCGAGCTGGGAGAGGAGCTGATGCGCTTCCCAGCGCTCGAAGCCGTAGTCCCGCTCGAGCCACAGAACCATCTCGGTGTGAGCGATCCGGTAGGCGTCCATCAGGGGGCGCACGGATCCCGCGACCATGATGTAGTCGTCGTTCTCGATGCGGGGCCAGGCGATCTCGTAATCCTTCAGCAGGTCGAAAGTGAAGGTCACTTCGGCGGTGGTCTCGAGGCCGGTGCCGGTGATCTCGCCCTCGCCCTGGAGCGCGTGGATGTCGCCGAAGTAGAAGTAGGCGCCGGGTTCGAAGACCGGCAGATACACGGTCACGCCCTCGCGGATCTCCGGGGTGTCCATGTTCCCGCCGAAGTTGCCGGGAGCGGCGACCCAGATCACTTCACCGCGGTCGGGCGCGACCGCCATCCGCCCGATCATCGGTTCGAGGTCCACGGTGATCGGGTCCATGCCGCTTCGGGGCAGATCCAGCGTCCCGGTCCCGGAGTCGAGGTCCAGCCGCCACTCGAACTGCCTCCGGGGAACCGGTTCGTGGAGCATGGGCGTCTGGGGGGTCATCGTGAGCGCCGCGAAACCCGGGGAAGTGCCCGAGAAGGCCCGGTCCTGGTTCAGCTCGAGGCGGTCCACCCGGATGACCAGCGTGTCGCCGCGCTCGGCGCCCTCGATGAAGACGGGACCCACCTCGCCGGCCCGGTCGCGTTCGGATTCCGGGAGGAAGGCGCCGTTCATCGTCTCCGAGATCAGCGTGTCCCCGGGCGCGAGTCGGAGGACCGGTTCCCGGACCGCGAAGGTGGACCAGCCACGTTCGGGGACGAGAGTGTGCGTCCGGGGCTGGGCGAGGCCGCCGGTGGCCCCGAGGAGCGCGAGCGCGAGGACGGCGCCGCAGAAGAGTCTGGCTTGCATGCCCGCGATTATGGGCCCGCGGCGGGCAGCGCGAGCGCGGCGCCGAGGAGCGGGAGCCTCGAGGCGCCGGGGCGGCTCCGCCTGGGGCGGAGGACGGGAGACTCTCTCCCGCGGCGGCGCTCAGGAAGCCCGGGTGACCAGCCGGGCGAGGCGGGACTTCGTCCGCGCGGCGGTGTTCGCGTGGAGGACTCCCCGGCTGGCCATGCGGTCGAGCATGGCCTGGGTCTTCGGGAGCGCTGCGACGGCCGCGTCCCGGTCGCCCCCCGCCACCGCGGCGCGCAGTCTCTTCACGGCCTTGCGCAGTCGGCTGCGGTGGCCCCGGTTGCGGAGGCGGCGCTCCCTGTTCTGACGGACGCGCTTCTTCGCCTGCTTGCTGTGGGCCATGGTCTCTCCGGTCGCTCGGGAAATGGGTTTCACCGGTGCGGAGCGCGCCGCCCGTCACCGGAGATCGAGGGGTGCGTTCCGCCACCAGGGGCGGAAGGCCGGGAATTCTACCTTCTGCGCTCCCCTCGCCTCAGCGGTCCGGCGTCGTGATGAGCGAGTCCGCGGCCGTCAACTGGATCGGCCCGTCGAAGGTGTTGACGCGCAGGTAGGGGCCGGAGGCGCCCGCGGTCACTTCCAGGCTGCCGGGACCGGCGCGCCCCGGGATGGGCAGCTCGTTCACGATCTCCCCCTGGTAGGTGCGGGCTTCCACCGTGAACGCCGTGTCCGGCTCGAACTCGAGGAGGACGGGGCCCGAGTGGGTCTGGAAGTCGTACCAGCCGCCCGGGTGGAAGGCGCCGCCGGCCTGGATGACCGCGGTCAGGGTCTGGAACTGTCCGCGCCGAGCCCTCGCATCGGAGAGACGAAGCGTCCCGCTCACCGTTTCGACCCGCAGGTCGTCCGCCTCGACCCGGTCCAGAGTGACCGATCCGCTCACGCTGCGGAGGCGGAAACTGGCGTCCGGGGCGCCGAGCCGAACGACCCCGATCGGCGCGGAGAAGGTGCGCACTTCGAGCGAAGAGCCCGCCGGAAGCGCCAGTTCCAGGTCGACCGAGACCGGAGGAACCTGATCCGGCACCGGGATCTCGGCGACCGAGAGGTCCGGCGGGGCGCCGTCGTCGGGGGTGGCTCGCGCCGCCTTTCGAGTGCCGATATGGACCCGTCTGCCCCGCTGCTCCGGCTCGAGGTCCACCCGCTCGAACCAGACCTCGGCCATCTCGGCGGAGAGATCCTCCGTGAGGCGCTTGATGCCGACGACCCGGAGAATCCGGCCCTCCTCGGGATCGGCGGCGCGAACCTCGACCGAGCCGGCGAAGTTCATCACGGTCACGAGCGACTCGGGCGCCACTTCGACGGCGTGTTCGACGCGCTGGGTGGCGAGCTGCGGGAGAGCGGTCGAGTTCACAGCGACGAGCGATCCGAGCGCGGCGACGGCGACGCCGATGTTCCGGCTCCTCCCGCGGGGAAGGGGGGAGTGCGACAGGTTGGGCAAGTCGTTCATCGGGGTCTCGTCACCTCGTTTGCTCATCCCGTTTCCGGGGGGCTGCGCCCCGACAGCGCCTCGATGCGGTCTTGCGCATCCACGCTGTCGCCTCGCTCCATGTCGCGAAGCAGCATCAGGGTGTTGTGGAACAGGTCCAGTTTTCGGCGCAGGCCATCGAGAACGCTCTCTCTGGCCGTCTCGTCCGACGGATCGGCGGCCGCTCGGCGGCGGCTCTCGGCGATGGCGTCGTCCAGGGCCTTCTGTTCGCTGGCGATCGCGTCGCCCAGGCCCGCGGGCGCGTTGTCCGCCTCCGATTCGATCGCGGTCTCCAGCTCGCCGATGGCCTGTTCGTAGAGCGCCTCGGCTTCGGCTGCCGGATCCGCGGGGAGTTCCGCCTCGGGCGCCGTCTCGGCCCACGGCCGCACGATGAACAGAAACAGGGCGACGACCCCGAGTCCGGTCCAGAGCAGCCGATCCAGGTGCATGGCTCACGCTAGGTTAGCACCGGGGCCGCGTCAGAGCCGCGAGGCGAGCAGCAGCCAGCCGACGACCATGGCGGCCAGGAGCACGGTCCGGCCGATCGGCGTTCGGAACGAGAACGGGTCGCGCCGGACCGCCCCGGTCGCCAGCGCGCCCGGCGCGGCGAGACGCACGATGGCGCGATTCGCGGCGGTGAGCGCGCCGGAGCGAACGGCCTGCGCCACCGGTCCGAGAGCCCGGGCGCCGGTGACGAGCGGGCGCGCGATGCGTCCGGGCCGGCCGCGATAGATCCAGTCCGCGTCGAGGTTCCGGGTCGGCGTGGGGGCCAGTCGGCGGAAGCCGAGAGCGAACAGGACGGCGGCGCCCACGAGGAGCTGGACGTTCGACGCGAGGTGGCCCGCCGTGAACGGGTCGTAGGACGCCGCGAACGGAAGCATCCGGTAGAGCAGATCGGGCCGGACGCCGTAGAGGAGGCACAGGCCGGCCGTGATCGCCATCGCCGCGAGCAGGTTCACCGGGAGGGGCCGGACGGCGATGCCCCGGTCCTTGCCGAAGAACGCGAACCAGGGCAGCTTGAGGCCGACCGAGAGGAACGTGCCGACCGCGGCGAGCGAAAGGAACAGCTCGGCGAAATAGAAGTGCGCCTCGCCGGCCGCGCTCAGGGTCATGGACTTGCTGATGAAGCCGTTGAAGAGCGGCGCTCCCGAGATCGAGAGCGCCCCCACCAGGTAGAGGATCGCGGCGACGGGCATGGACCGGAACACGCCGCCGAGGTCGGTCAGCCGGCGCCGTCCGGTCGCCTCGATCAGCGCGCCCGCCCCCATGAACAGGAGAGCCTTGTAGAGGATGTGGGAATAGGCGTGGGCCGCGGCTCCGTTCAGCGCCAGCTCGGTCCCGATGCCCACGCCGGCGACCATGAACCCGACCTGGCTGATGATGTGGTAGCCGAGCAGCCGACGGAAGTCGTTCTCGATCACGGCGAACACGACCCCGTAGAGCGCCATCGCGACTCCCAGCGACACCAGGATCTCCGCGCCGGGGAACACCCGGAGCAGGGCGTACACGGCGGTCTTCGTCGTGAGCGCCGAACAGAACACGGCCCCGGTCGTGGAGGCCTCCGGGTAGGCGTCGGTGAGCCAGCCGTGGAGCGGAGGGATCGCGGCGTTCAGTCCGACTCCGACCAGGAGGAACCAGAACGGCGGTCCGGTGGCCGCGAGTCGTCCGAGATCCAGCACGCCCCCGGAGGCGCTCGCATGGAGGGCGATGCCGACGAACAGCGCGGCGCCCCCGGCGGCGTGCACCAGCAGGTAGCGCATCCCGGCCCGGCGTGATTCGGGGAGGCCGCCCTGCCAGATGAGAGCGACCGATGTGATCGCCATCGCCTCCCAGAAGACGAAGAAGGTGATCCAGTCGCCCGCGAGGACGGTGGCGACGGCGGAAGCGGCGTAGAGGAGCGCGGCGACGGTCTCGCCCGGACCGAGGCGGTGGGCGCCGTAGAGGAGTCCGAGCAGCGTCACGATGGAGAAGACGAGGGCGAACAGCACGCTGAGGTCGTCCGCGTGGTACCACACCAGGTCGAACCGGGCCACCCGGAAGTCGACGGAACCGGAGGGCGCCCGCGAGGCGGCGAACACCGCCAGGGCCGCGAACAGGATTCCCGGGGCCGAAGCCGCGCGCCGACCGAGGACGCCCGTCGCCGTGGCGATCGCGGTCACGAGCGCGCCGAGCGCCAGCCAGAGGCCGGGGTGGGCCAGCGGCGGGATCGCCAGCCAGTCGAGCGGGTTCACCGGTCCCCCTCCGCGGCGTCGTACCAGTCCTCGCTTCGGGCCAGGAGGGGCTTGAGGAGACCCCTGGCCACGAGCCCCAGGATCGCTGCCCCGACGAACCCGAAGGCGAAGTCCCACAGCGGGATGAAGTTCCAGAACCCGCCGTGGTGTTCCTCGCCCGCCGCCAGGCCGAGCGCTTCGAGGCCGACGCCGAGGAGAGCGAAGCCGGCGAGCAGAACGAGAATGCCCTTCATCGCGTCCCCGCCGTGAGAGGCGCATCGCCCTCCGCGACGCTCCTCGCCGCCATCTCGGCGAGCGACCAGAATCCGGCGCCGAGGTCCGGCGCGACGCCGAGAACGAGAGCGCAGGCGATCGCGAGCAGCGGTGGCAGGAGCAGCCACCGGGAAGGGCGCGAGACCTGCCCCGGATCGCCCGGCTCGAACACCGCGATCCGGACGATGGGGAGGAAGTAGGCGAGATTCAGGACGCCGCTCGTGACGAGCAGCACCGGCACCCACATCGCGTCGGCCCGGACGCCGCCGAACGCGAGGTTCCACTTGCTGAGGAATCCCGGCAGGAGGGGAATCCCGGCCATGCCGAGGCCTCCGAGGCCGAAGCAGAGGAAGACGAGCGGAAGGCGGCGTCCCAGACCTCCGAGTTCGGAGATCCGCGTCTTCCCGGTCGCGACCTGGATCACGCCCGCGCTCAGGAACAGCGTGATCTTCATGAAGCCGTGGGCCACGATGTGGAATGCGGCCCCGGCGATCGCGAGGGGCGTCCCGATGGCGGCGCCGAGCACGATGTAGCTGAGCTGGCTCACGGTGGAGTAGGCGAGCCGCCGCTTGATGTGGTCCTCTCCGAGCGCCCGCACCGAGGCGAACAGGATCGTGGCGGCGGCCGCGGCCGCGAGCGCGATGTCGAGCCCGAGCTCGTTCATCAGGTCCGGGCCGAAGACCCACCCGGTCACCCGCAGCACGCCGAAGGCGCCCGCCTTCACGACCGCGACGGCGTGGAGCAGGGCGCTCACCGGAGTGGGCGCCACCATCGCTGCCGGGAGCCAGGCGTGGAGGGGCAGGATCGCCGCCTTCGTCCCCACCCCGACCAGGAAGAGCGCGAACAGGACGCGCAGCGCAGTGTCCCCCGCCGCGCCTTCGAGGAAGCCCCCCGCCGTGAAGTCGGCCCCGGGCGCGAGCTCGGCCGCCCACGCCACGGCCGCGAACAGGAGCTGGCCGCCGAGCAGCGTGTAGGCCAGGTACGCCCGGCCCGAGCGAAGCACCTTGGAGGAGCGCTTGTGGACGACGAGCGGCCAGGTGGCGAGGGTCAGCACCTCGAAGCCGATCAGGAACGTGAGCGGATTCGCGGCCAGCGCGATCATCGCGGTCGCGGCGAGGGAGACCGAGAACGCGGAGAAGAACCCCGCGCGATGCCGCATGCCGAGCGTTCGAACGTAGGCCGCCGAATAGATCGAGGTGACCAGCCACAGCAGGGACGCCAGCGTCAGGAACAGCATGCCGAGGGGATCGGCCCGGAGCTGGATGCCCGCGCCCGGCAGGAACGGCAGTTCCGGCGTGACGAGGATCACTCCCTCCAGCGTGTAGGGAACCATCGCCATCGCGGTGTAGAGCTGGAATCCGGCGGCGAGGAAGGTCCAGGTTTCCCGGAATCCCGGAAAGCGCCGCGCCTGGAAGATCCCCATCGCCGCGGCCAGGGCGGCCCCGATCGGGATGAACGGGAGGATCGTCGTGATCTCTCTGGTCATCGTTCGTCCGCGGTGGCGCCAGCCACCGCCTCCACCGCCCCGGAGACGAACTCCCGTTCGACCACGGCCGAAAACACGCCGCCGAGAAGAACCAGGACCGCGAGCGACAGGACCGGCGCGGCGAGGGCTCGCGGGAGCCTCTGCGCGGGACGCCCTTCCGGCCGGGGGCGGAACCAGATTCCCTCCAGGACGCGGAGGAAGTAGAGCGCCGCCAGCCCGCTCGACGCCAGCAGCGCCACGAACGCGGCGACCCCGGCGGGGCCTCCCTCGGCCAGCGACGCCCGGAGCAGCAGCAGCTTCGAACTGAAACCGGCCGTCGGGGGCAGCCCGATCATCGAGAACGCGGCGAGCGTCAGCGCGGCCGCGGTCCAGGGCGCCCGGCGACCCAGACCCCGCAGCGCCCGCCGGTCGCCGGCGCCGAGCGTTTCCGCGAGACCCCCGACCCCGAGGAACAGGCATCCCTTGGCGAGAGCGTGCGCCACGACATGGAACAGCGCGCCGGCGAGCGCGAGTGGAGAGCCGATCCCCACCGCGAGCAGAATCGCGCCCATCGCCGAGACGCTCGACCAGGCGAGCATCCGGGGAGCGTCGCGCTGGGCGAGCGCCATCCCGCCGCCGACGAGGACGCCGAGCGTCCCCAGCCAGACCATGGTCTCGAGCGCCATCGCCCCCGCCGGGATCCCCCGGAGCGTCTCTCCCAGGAGACGGAGCAGGGCGTAGGCGCTCACCTTGGCCATCACGGCGGAGATGAACCCGGCCGCCGGAGCCGGCGCGAACACGTAGGCGTCGGGCAGCCAGCCGTGGAGCGGGAACAGCGCGGCCTTGATCGCGAGCCCGGCCGCGATGAGCGCGACCGCCGCGGTGAGCGCGGCGTCGGCCTCCACGCCCGGCAGGCGGGCGGCCAGGTCGTCCATGTTCAGGGTTCCGGTGAGCCCGTAGAGGAAGCCGACGCCGAGCAGGTAGAGCGACCCGGCGGCGGTGCCGGCGATCAGGTAGCGGAATGCGGCGACGGTGGCGCGGCCTCCGCCCGAGGCGACCAGCGTGTAAACGGCGAGCGAGGAAATCTCGAGGAAGACGAACAGGTTGAAGACGTCCCGGGTAGCCGCGATCCCGACGAGGCCCGCGACCAGCATCGAAAGGGCGCCCCGCACCAGCCCTTCGCGCACGGGGCTCGCCCGTCGGGTGGCGCCGCGGCTCGCGTCCACCGGCGCCGAGGCCACGAAGCAGGAGAGGCCGGTCACGAGAAGCGCGATGAGCGCGCTCAGCCCGTCGAGCCGCAGCTCGATCCCGAACGGCCCCGGCCAGCCCCCCATCCGGTGGGCGATCGCCTCCCCGGTGGCGGCCGTGCGGGCGAAGACCGCCGCGGCGGCGGCGAAGGTCAGCAGATGGAGCCCGAAGGCGAGCCAGCGGGTCCCGCGGCGGCGGAGCACGGCGACCATCGGCATGAGCGCCGCTCCCGCGAGCGGCAGCGCCACGAGGAGTCCGGCGAGGGCCTCGATCATCTCGGCGGCTCTCCGGCCCCGTGTCGGGTCGCATCGTCGCCGGCCCCGTGTCGGGTCGCATCGTCGCCGGACCCGCGCAGGCGCGAGAGGAGGATCCGTTCGTCGAGGCTGCCGTACTGCCGCCAGATGCGGATCAGGAGACCGAGCGCGAGTCCGGTGGTCGCCACCGAGACCACGATCGCCGTGAGCATCAGCGTGTGGGGCAGGGGGTTCATGAAGTCGGCGGCGATGGCCTCCGTCTCGCCGGGTTCGAGGATCGGCACCCGGCCCCCGTCCTTGGTGGCGAGCGCGATGAAGAACACGATCACCGCGACCTGCATCACGTTCATCGCGAGCAGCTTGCGCACCAGGTTCGGGAGGAGGACCATGCCGCCGAGCCCGAGCGTGAACAGCGCGGCGGCGAGGGCGTACGGAGTCATCCCTCCTCCCGCGCTTCCACGGGCGCCGGATCCTCGTTCGGCAGGGGCCGGCCGGTTTCCGCGACGCCGACCGCGATCGTCTCGAACAGCACGGCGACGGTCCCGGAGACCGCGACGAACACGGCGGCCTCGACGCCCAGGGTCGCGAGCTCCCGGACATGCGCGGGGTCCTGCCCGAGGGGCAGGACTCCGTAGTCGAGGAAGGCGCCGCCGAAGGCCATCGCGGCGATCCCGATCGCGATGTAGGCCAGCAGTCCCGCCGATGCGAGCAGGAACGAGGCCCGGACCCCGGGACCGAAGCGGCTCGCCGCCCGGTCGGGGCGCGGCGGTCCCCACACGAGCCGCAGGGTGACCAGCCCGAGCCCGAAGAGCACGCCGCCCTGGAACCCCCCGCCGGGGCTGACGTGCCCGTGGACCAGGACGTACACCGCGAACAGGAGGAGGAACGGGGCGAGCACCCGGGCGGCGGTGTCGAGGAGGAGGCTGTCCACCCGGTGGGAGAGTCCGGGCCCGGGGGTCTCCCGCCGCGGGCCGCCGATGGAAGCGGCGAGGATGACGAAGGCGCCGAGGCCGGCGGCGAAGATGACCGCCGTCTCGCCGAGGGTGTCGTAGCCGCGATAGTCGGCCAGCACCGCGGTGACCATGTTCAGGGCGCCGGTCTCCCGCCGCGCCTCCTCGATGAAGCGGGGGGAGACGTGGGTCGAGGCGGGAGAGGATGGGTCTCCGATCGGCGGGAGATCCCGGACGCCGGCGAGCAGGCCGACGAAGAGCCCGCCGAGGATGAGGGCGGCCGCGGCGGCGCGAAGCCGGGCCTTCACCGGTCGAGCCTCCGGGTCGTGCGGAAGGTGGCGGCCACGAGCAGGATCGTGGTCAGCGCCCCGCCCACGCACGCCTCGGTGAAGGCGACGTCCACCGCGCCGAGCGCCGCGAACCACGCCGCGGCAGCGAAGCTGAAGACGCCGAACAGCGCGGCCGCCACGAGCAGGTCGTTTACGAGCAGCGCCACGGCGCCGGTGACCAGCATGGTGGCCAGCAGGCCGGTGGCGATCAGGCCGCCGGGGTCCAGCATCATCGCGAGGGGCCTCCGTCGCGGCGGGATTTCCGGCGGGCCGCTCCATCCGCCGTCCAGACCGGAACGCCGGCGCGCCCGGCGGCGCGGGCCAGCGCGTGCGTGCCGGTCGGGTTCGCCACGGCGAGGATGGCCCACACCGCGGCCAGCTTGAGCGCCAGGACGAGATCCCCGGACAGGAGGGCGAGCGCCAGGGTGGCGAGGGCCAGCCCGGCGGTGTCGCACTTTCCGACCGCGTGGAGCCGGGTGTAGAAGTCCGGGAGCCGCAGGATCCCGACGACGGCGGCGAGGATGAAGGCGAGCGACCCGACGAGCAGCGCCGCCGCGACCGCCTCGACGGCCGAGATCCCGGGCATCAGGCGCCGCTCCCCTTCTCGAAGAACTTCGCGACGGCGAGCATCGCCAGGAAACCGATGAGGGCGTACGCGAGAGCGATGTCCGTGAACATCTCGGGCTGTCCGGAGAGCTGTCCCACGACGAGGAGCAGAATCAGCGCCTTCGTGCCGATGAGGGCCAGTCCGCTCAGGCGATCCCACAGCGTCGGGCCCCGGAACACGCGGACGAGCGAACCGATGGCCGCGAGGACGAGCGCTCCGGCGAAAGCGCCGAGAATCCCGGACATCGGGTCGTTATCGCGTCAGGAACCGTGGCTCTCGTTCCGGGAGTAGAGACGGCGGACGCGGCGCGCGATCGCTCCTCCATCGCGTCCGACCCCGGCCGCGGAGCGGGCGTCGAGGGCGTGGACGGTCATGTCGCGCTCGTCGCAGTCGATCGTGACCGTCCCCGGCGTCAGCGTGATCGAGTGCGCCAGGGTGAGCCGGGCGACCGGGTGGGGAAGCCCGTCCTCGATCCTGACGACGGTGGGCCGGATCGGAAGCCGGGGGTCGAGGACGATCCGGGTGACGTGGACCGCGGAGCGGAAGATCTCGACCAGCAGCCAGGCGAGGTAACCGACGGGGCGGTGGATCCGCAGCGCGGCGCGGGCGAAGTCCTTCCGCGGCATGGACGCCGGCGGGAGGGCGTAAACGCGCTGCGTGGCGGCGGCGACGAGGATGGCGGTCAGCAGGCCGATGCCCAGGTGGAACGCGTCCAGCTTGCCCGACAGCAGCACCCAGAACGCGAACAGCGGGAGGGCCGCGGCCGCGAGGGGGCCGGCGGAGAGGGCGCGCCTGTCCGTCATCCCTGCTGCGACCGCGGGCGGGTCGGGATCACCGGTAGTAGTTGATGCCGACGACGATCTGCTGGGTTCGGAGCCCGAAGTCGCCGGGAATCCAGATCCGGTACTCGGCGGCCGCCGAGAGGTAGTCGAACACATAGACCTCGAACCCGGCGCCGATGTGCATCGTGACGGCGTACTCGCTGGTCTCGAGAGTGACTTCGTTGCCGATCGGGAACCGGAGACCGGTCAGGGTGGCGGCGTCCTCGTCCGGTTCGGCGTAGATGAAGTCCTCCTGGAATTCGTCGCGACGGACGATGCCCGCGCCGGCGAGCACCCAGGTGTGGAAGGGCTGGCGGCGACCGAAGTGGTGGACGAGGGAGCCGTCGAGGTGGTAGCGGTTCGTGCGGAACTGGTAGGCCGGCTCGGCCACCACATCCTCGACCGGCTGATCCTGCGCCGTGTAGCGCCGATTGGAGCGACCGAAGTGGAAGGCCGACTCCAGGCTCCAGGTGTCGTTCAGACGCAGCGCGGCGGCGCCCCCCAGGCCGATGCCCCGACCCAGCTTCAGGTCGGGGCGGGCGAAGAGCTGGACGCCGACGCCCGTGAACAGGCGGAACCGGTGTTCCTGCGCCGCCGCCGGCGCCGCGGCGAACAGCGAGAACAGCAGAGCGATGGCGCCGACGATGACGAGGAGCACAGCCCGGCGTCCGAAAGTTGCGGCCCCGCACGGGGTTCCCGGATCCGTGGCCGCCATCAACCCGCGGGGAATCCTACTCCAGAGTCGAGAACGGCGGGCCGGCCGGGGCCGGACAGGACCACGAGGCGACCGGTCGGGGCCAACTGCGCCCACGAGGCGACCGGTCGGGGCCAATTGCGCCCACGAGGCGACCGGTCGGGGCCGGACAGGACCACGAGGCGACCGGTCGGGGCCAGTTGCGCCCACAGGGCGACCGGTCGGCGCGGCGATGGCCGCAGGATGTCGGCGGGCGCCGGTTCCCTGATCCCGCGCGGCTCGGCTCCGGCCCGGAGCGACCCGATTCGGCCTCATCGGGGCGGGGCGTCGGGGAGGAAGAGCCGGTCCGCGTTCCATACTACGGCGTGGCCGAGACCTCCGCCGCGAGCGACGAACGACACCTGGCGCGGCGCGCCGGCTCCGTGAGTCTCGGGGTTCTGGTGTCCCGGATCACCGGGCTGGTCCGGGAGCAGACCCTCGCGTTTCTCTTCCCCACCGCGCTCCTCGACGGGTTCGTGGCCGCCTTCACTTTCCCGACCACGCTGCGCGAGCTGCTCGGCGACGGCGCGCTCTCCAAGGCGTTCGTGGCGACCTTCGCCCGCGTGGATCAGGCCGAAGGAAGGCGCGCCGCCCACATCCTCTTCGCCCGCGTCTTCCGCGCCGTCCTGCCGATCGCGCTCGCCATCACCGCGCTCGCGATCCTGTTCGCTCCCGAGCTCGTGGACTTCGTGTTCGCGGGCGCCGCGTTCGACCGGCCGCTTCCGGACGGGCTCGGCTTTGGCTTCGAGACGCCGCGGGAGCTGACGATCTGGCTGATGCGGATCATGTTCCCGTTCTTCGTGTTCGCGGCGCTCGCGGCGCTCTACATGGGCGGGCTCCAGGCGCGGAGCGCGTTCTTCCTGCCGGGGGTGGCCTCGGCGCTGTTCAACGTGACGACCGTGTGCTGCGCCACGCTCGGAGCGCTCGTCGCTCCGCAGTTCGACCTCCACCCGATGACCGGCCTGGCGATCGGAGTTCCGCTCGGGGGGCTGGTCCAGATGGGGAGCCAGCTCGTGTGGTTCCGTCGCCGCGGCTATCGTCCGGGGCCGACCGGCGGAGCCGCCGCCACCCTTCGCGACCGCGCCTTCCGCCGGGTCTGCCGCCTGTTCCTCCCGGCCGCGGGCGCCGCCGGCAGCCTCCAGATCAACGTCGTGATCTCCCGGCACTTCGCCTCCGCGGGGACTTCGTGGCTCGCGTGGTTCTACATGGCGTACCGACTGGCGCAGCTCCCGATCGGCCTGATCGCGGTGGCGTTGTCGAACGCCACGCTCCCGGCGCTCACCCGCGCCGCCGGACGCTCCGATCCGGCGGGCTTCGCCCGGGTGCTCTCCCAGTCCGCGCGGCTGATGCTCCTCCTGACCCTGGCCGCCGCCGCCGGCCTCGCCGCAGTCAGCGACGTTCTGGTCGCGGTGATCTTCCGCCACGGCGCCTTCACCAGCGTGGACGCCGGGGAAGTCGCCCGGATCCTGCGGCTGTTCGCGCTCGGGCTTCCCGCGTTCGGGGCGACCCGGCTGCTCACGGACGCCTTCTTCGCTCTCGGGAGCACCCGTCCCCCGCTGCTGGTCGCCGTGGTCGGCACCGGCCTCACCTGGCTCGCCACCCGCACCTTCGTCGTGACGGCGGGACTGGGGCACCTGGGCCTTCCGCTCGCCACCGTGACCGTGGCCTGGGCCTCGGTCGGCCTCCTCATCCTCCTGCTCGCGCCGAAGCTCCGCCCGGCCGCCGGCGGGATCGTCCGCGAGGTCCTCGCCGCCGGGGCGCGCGCCGCTCCGGTGGCGATCGCCACCGGCGGCGTTGCGTGGATGGCGGCGGCGTGGATCCGGGGTTCGGCCGGTCCCGGCGCGCTGTCGGCGCTCGCCGCCACCGCGGGCGGAGTCGGCGCCGGGCTCCTCCTGTTCTCCCAGGCGGCGCGGTGGATCGCACCGCCGGAGTGGACCCTCCTGTCCCGGGCCGCCCGCGAGTTCGGGCGGAAGTTCCGGCCTCCGCGATGACAGCGGCCTCGCTCCCCGGAGTCCGCCGGTTCCTCGACCATCTGCAGGTCGAGCGGGGACTCGCTCCGAACACGATCGAGGCCTATCGGCGCGACCTGCTCAAGCTGACCGGCTTCGCCGCCGGACGCCCGCTCGCCACGCTCCAGCGGGCCGACCTCGAACGGTTCCTGGTGGAGCTCCACCGCCAGGGGCTTTCGTTCCGGTCCATCCAGCGGGTCACCGCCGCGATCCGGGGAGCCTTCGGGTTCTGGACGGGGGAGGGGGAGATCGGGACGAATCCCGCCGCCGACCTCACGCCGGCCCGGGCGCTCCCGTCCCTGCCGCGCTACCTCTCGCTCGAGGAGGTGGAGCGGCTCCTCGAGGTGTCCGAGCCGTCTCCCTGCGGGCTGCGCAACCGGGCGATGCTGGAGCTGCTCTACGCGACCGGGCTCCGCGTGTCCGAGCTCGTCGGTCTCCGGACGGCGCAGTTGAATCGGGCCCGGGATCAGGTTCCCGGATTCGTCACCGTGACCGGGAAGGGGGGCAAGTCGAGGATCGTGCCGTACAGCCGGACCGCGGAGGAACGGCTCGGCGTGTGGCTGGAGCAGGGGCGTCCGTCCTTTCTCGGCGACGAGGACGCAGCGAACCCGTGGCTGTTCGTCACCGCCCGACGCGGACCGATGACGCGGGTCCGCTTCTGGCAGATCGTGCGGAAGGCAGGCGAGGCCGCGGGCATCACCCGGCCGCTCTCTCCCCATGTTCTCCGCCACTCGTTCGCGACGCACCTGCTCGAGCGCGGCGCCGACCTCCGGAGTCTCCAGCAGATGCTCGGGCACGCCTCGGTGAGCACGACGCAGATCTACACCCACGTCTCCGAGGAGCGGCTGCGACGGGTCGTGGACGCCTTCCATCCCCGGGCCCGGAGGACCGCCCGGTGACTGCGTCCGTCCTTCCGGTCGGCGGCCTCGACGACGCGCCGCGTCCACCGACCGAGGCCGGAGCGATCGCCACCGCGGCCGCCGCGCTGGCCCGCGGCGGCGTCGTTGTCTTCCCGACCGAAACGTTCTACGCCCTCGGGGCCGACCCGCGGTCCTCCGCCGGAGTCGAGGCGGTGTACCGCTGGAAGACTCGACCCCGGGACCGCCCGCTGCCCTGGATCGCGGCGAGCCGCGAACAGGTCGAGAGCGTCTGCCGGCTTCCGCCGGCGGCGGCCGCGCTGGCGCGTCGAGCGTGGCCGGGGCCGGTGACGCTCGTCCTCCCGCTCCGCGGCGGGGCCGGTTCCGCCGCCGTCCGGGTCAGCTCGCACCCGGTCGCCCGCTTCCTCGCCGCCGCCCTCGGGCATCCGGTGATCTCCACGAGCGCGAATCGGAGCGGCCGCCCGCCCGCGAGGACCGCGCCGTCCGCCGTGCGCGGACTCGCCGAAGGCGGCCCGGGCCGGCCTCCGCTCCTCGCACTCGACGGGGGGAGGACTCCCGGCCGGGCGCCTTCGGTGATCCTCGATGCGCGCTCGGAGCCGCTGAGGCCGCTCCGCGGAACCCTGCCCGAGCGGCTTCGGTAGATCAGCGGCGCCCTCGATCTCCGCCGCGGGTCTCGCCGCCGTCCGGATCGAGGCGCCGCACCCATTCCCGCTGCTCGGGCGTCAGTCGCCCGGGCACCGTGACCCGGATCCGGGCGATCAGGTCTCCCCGCGCTCCCGGGTTCCCGGCGCGCGGGAGGCCCCGTCCGCGGAGCCGAAGCCCGGCCCCTCCGGAGGCGCCCGCGGGGAGGCGCACTCTCTCGACGCCCTCGAGCGTCGGGACTTCGATCTCGCCCCCGAGCGCGGCCTCCTTGAAGCGCACCGGCACCTCCACTTCGAGATCCGTTCCGGTCCGCCGGAATCGGTCGTGCTCCGCGATGCGAACCCGGACATGGGCGGGGCCGTGCGCCGTGGGAATGCGGAGCCGGGCCCCGTCGGCGACGCCTGGCGGGATCCGCACGCGAAGCGCGCCAGGACCGGTCTCGACCCACCGCAGCGCCCCGGTGAGAACCTCTTCGAGGCGCACTTCGATCGTCGTCTCGGGAGGAGGCGCCGGTGGGCGATGCCAGCGGGGCGCGCCGGCGGAGGCGCGATCCGGACGCCCTCGGAAGAGCTCGGAAAACAGTCCGGACAGGTCAGCCCGGGAGAACCCGCCGCGGCCGAAACCGGGCCAGCCGGCGCCGCCGTTCGCCCGCAGGGCGTCGTAGCGACGCCGCTTTGCCGAGTCGGAGAGCACCTCGTAGGCCTCGCCGATCCGGCGGAAACGCTCGGCGGCCGCTCCATCGCCCGGGTTGAGATCGGGATGGTGCTTCCGGGCGAGCCTGCGGTAGGCCTGACGGATCCGCTGCGGGTCGGCGCCGCGCGCGACTCCGAGCACCTGGTAGTAGTCGGGAGTCTGCACGGCCGGAGATGAGGCGGGAGTCGCCCGCCCCGTGGATCACTGCACGGGCAGGGGATCGGCGGAGGCTTCGGCCGCCGCCGAGATCGCGGCTGCGGGCGCGATGTCGGGGAAGATGATGGGCACCGCCTCCTCCAGGCTCGAGACGAAGTGGATCTGCAGGGCGTCGCGGATCTCGTCGGGCACGTCCTCGAGGAGCGCCGCCTTGTTCAGCCGGGGCACGATGACCTCCTCGATCCCGTAGCGGTGAGCGGCGAGGAGCTTCTGCTTGATCCCTCCCACCGGGAGCACGTGACCGGTGAGCGTGATCTCGCCGGTCATCGCGAGGCGCGGCCGGCACTGCGTTCCGGTGAGCGCCGAGATCAGCGAGGCCACGAGGCTGACTCCCGCTGACGGCCCGTCCTTGGGGGTGGAGCCCTCGGGCACGTGGAAGTGGATGTCCGACTTCCGGTAGAAGCCGCTCTCGATGCCGTAGGCGCCGCCGTGCTGGCGCACCCACGAGAGCGCCGCGGTCGCGGACTCCTTCATCACGTCGCCGAGCTGTCCGGTGAGGGTTAGGTGGTTGTTTCCCCGCATCCGCGAGGTCTCGATGAACAGGATGTCGCCCCCGACCGGCGTCCACGCGAGGCCGACCGAGACGCCGGGAAGGCTGACCCGTTCCTCGATCTCGCGCGAATAGGTCGTCGGGGCGCCGAGCAGATCGCCCACGACGTCCGGCGTCACCTGCAGCGGTCCGGACTCCCCCTCGGCGAGCTTTCGCACCGCCTTGCGGCACACCTTCGCGATCGCCCGCTCCATGTTCCGCAGGCCGGCTTCGCGGGTGTAGTCCCGGATCAGCTTCGAGATCGCCTCGCGGCTGAACACGGGCGCGACCTCCTCTTCCTCGAGGCCGTGGTTCTCGAGCTGGCGAGGGATGAGGTGCCGGATCGCGATCTGGATCTTCTCTTCCTCGGTGTATCCGTTCAGTTGGAGGATCTCCATCCGGTCCTTGAGGGCCGGCGGCACCGGATCCACCATGTTCGCCGTGGCGATGAACAGGACCTCGGACAGATCGAACGGCTGGTCCACGTAGTGATCCCGGAAGGCGTTGTTCTGTTCGGGGTCGAGCACCTCGAGGAGCGCCGAACTCGGATCGCCCCGGAAGTCCATCCCGAGCTTGTCCACCTCGTCCAGCATGAAGACCGGGTTGCGCGTCTCGACCCGGACCAGGCTCTGGATGATCTGTCCCGGGAGCGCGCCAATGTAGGTCCGGCGGTGTCCCCGAATCTCGGCTTCATCCCGGATGCCTCCGAGGCTGAGGCGAACGAACTTCCGTCCGACCGCCTTCGCGATGGAGCGGCCGAGGCTGGTCTTCCCGACACCCGGCGGACCCACGAAGCAGAGGATCGGTCCCTTCTGGTCCGGCTTGCGTTCGCGGACGGCGAGGAACTCGAGAATGCGGTCCTTGACCTTTTCCAGGTCGTAGTGGTCCGCTTCCAGGATCTCCTTGGCGCGAGGGATGTCGTACTTGTCCTCGGTGCATTTCTGCCACGGAACGCGGACGAGCCAGTCCAGGTAGGTTCGTCCGACGGTGTACTCGGCCGAAGCGGGGGGGATCCGACCGAGTCGACGGAATTCCCGCAGCGCTTCCTTCTCGGCCTCCTCGGGCATCCCCGCCTTCTTGATCTTCTCCTTGAGCTCGTCGAGCTCGCGGGTCGAGTCGTCCGCTTCGCCGAGCTCCTTCCGGATCGCCTTCATCTGTTCGCGAAGGAAGAACTCGCGCTGGGTTCGTCCCACTTCGCTCTTGACCTTCGACTCGATGCTCTTGCCGAGGTCGCGCACCTGCTTCTCCCGAAGGATGGCGGCGTAGGCGAGGCCGAGACGGTCCTGGATCGAGAGCGTCTGCAGGACGTCCTGGCGCATCTCGGTGTTCAGGCTGGGCAGGGTCTCGGCGACGAAGTCGGCGAGCTGGCCGGCGCTCCCGACGCGCGCGAGCTGGGTCTTCATCACCTCCCGGGCCCGCGGGAAGTGATCGCCCTTGATCATTTCCTGGAGTTCTTCGCGGATCTTGCGCGTGAGGGCCTCGAATTCGACCGTCCGGGTGGCGCCCACCGTGCCGTCGAGCACCCGGATGTCGGCGCGCAGGAACGGTTCGGTCTGGACGAACCGTTCCACCCGGAACCGGAAACTCCCCCGGATCACGATCCGGATCGTCCCCTCCCGCATCCGGACCTGCTTTTCGAGTCGCGCGGCGGTGCCGACCTCGTAGAGATCCTCGGGCCCCGGGCGCTCCACGCCGTCGTCCTTCTGGGTCAGGACCGCGAGCATCACCTTGGCGCGTCCCGAGCTTCTCGGGGATCCGCCGAGCTCGCGGGTGGCCGCCTTCAGCATCCGGATCGTGCTCTTGCGACCGACGGAGAGCGGGAGGAAGGAATGGGGGAAGACGACGATGTCCCGCAGCGGCAGGACCGGCACCATGCGGTGGATCTGCCCCTGGGGCGAGCTGGACTCGGGCAGGGGGCTCTTCGTGGATTCAGGCATGGGGGATCGCCTCCTGGGGAAGCCGCAACTCTCTCACTCGGGCGGATCTGTCAATCGAGCGGAGCCGGCAATCGGGCGGAGCCGGCAATCGGGCGGAGCCGGGCATCTGCGAAAGCCGGGCTGCGAGAAGCGGAATCATCGGTCGGTCCGGGGAGGCCCGCATCGTAGCACGGGCCCGAAATCTGCGCGTATCCGTATCAAGTGTGTCGCAGCGTCCATCCAACCGCATGAAAAAACTTGAAATAGAGCAACGGATATCTCTTCGATCAATCTGAGTCATTCGGCATCACATCTTCGGTTCCGAACGAGACCTCGTTCGGCAGCTCGTTCGTGTCGTCCGCGGCGATCGGGAAGTGCTGCGCGAGGAAGCGACCGATGCGCTTCACGCCGTGGCGCAGACCGGCGGCGACGCCGTCCCGTCGGATGCGGGCCGTGATGCCGGCGGCGATGTCCTCCCAGGCGGCCGCGCCCACCCGGGCATGGATGCCGCGGTCGGCCACGATCTCGAATCGGCGCGACTTCACGGCGAGGAACAGCAGGACACCGGTGGCGTCGCGGGTCTGGTCCATCCCGAGCCGATGGAAGTCGCGCACGGCCCGACGCCGCGCATTCTCGAACGGCAGCAGGCGCGCCACGACATGGACGCGGATCTCGCCCGAAGTCCCGAGCTCCGCCTCCCGGACCGCCTCCGCGATCCGGTCGAGGTCCTTCTCGTCGAGATGGGATCGCAGGGGCCGGGGAACCCGCATCCGGTCCTTCACGCCGACTTCGTGACGGCGGGCTCCGTCGCCAGGATGAGCGGCCGGGACTGCGCCGGGCCGACGCGGCGCCGCGGTCGCGGTCCCGGCGGGAAGACCGTCCTCGGGCGCATCGGAATCCGGGTCACCAGCTCCCGCTGGCGCCCCCGCCGCCGAACCCCCCGCCACCCCCGACGAAACCGGCGCCGAACCCACCGCCGCCCCCGGAGAAACCGGCGCCGAACCCACCGCGGGATCCGGGAACCCAGACCGCTCCTCCGCCTCCCGGCACGCCGTGGTAGCCCCAGCCCGACCGGCGATCCGAAGCGCCGCGCACGAAGGAGGTTGCGAGGAGACCGGCCAGGAACCCGAGGGGCAGAAGCAGCAGCATCGGAGTCAGTCCCCCCGCCGCGAAACCGGCGCCTCCGGCGAGGACGCCGCCGGCGGTCCCGGCGACAGCCGGACGCACCGCGTTGCCGAGGGCGCCGAGCAGTTGGAGCGCCACCAGCCCCACGACCAGCCAGAGCCCGAACCGGCTCCGCGGAGCGCGTCGCCGGGCCGCCTCGGGAGGCGCCGCCGCGTACTCTCCGGACGCCGCCAGCGCCAGGGCGCCGGCGGCCGCCTCGAACCCGGCGGCGTAGTCGTTCCGCTGGAAATGCGGCGCGAGCTCCTCGCGGAGGATCCGCCCCGCGAGTCCGTCCGGGATCGCGGCTTCGAGGCCGTACCCGACCTCGATCCGCGCCGCGCGGTCTTCGAGCGACACGAGGAGGAGGATGCCGTTGTCGTCTTCCGCCTGGCCGATGCCCCAGCTCTCGGCCAGCCGGATGGCGAAATCCTCGATCGGCTCCTCGAGCGACGGGACGGTGGCGATGACGAGCTGAACCGACGTGCGCTGCTCGAGCGCGGCGAGGCCTGTGGTCAGACGCTCCTCGTCGGCAGACGACAGCAGGCCCGCCTCGTCCACGACCCGTCCGGTGAGCGCCGGCAGGGGCGCCTGCGCCGTCGCGGTGGCCGCGGCGGCGACCAGGAACCCGACGCCGGCGGCGATCCGGAAGAGCGCGCGCGGTCTCAACGGCTGAAATCCACGACCGGCGGTTCCTCGGCCCCTTCGTCCGCCTCGAAGTAGGCAGCCTCCCCGAAGTCGAAGAAACCGGCGACCATCCGGGTCAGGAACCGCCGCCGGGCGGTGTTGTACTGCTGCGCCGCTTCGTTGAACCGGCGCCGCTCCACCGCGATCCGGTTCTCCGTGCCGGCGAGCTCGTCCTGGAGGCCGAGGAAGTTCCGGTTCGCCTTCAGATCGGGGTAGCGCTCCACGACGACCATGAGTCGGGAGAGGGCGCCGCTGAGCGCCCCCTGGGCCGCCTGGAACCGGGCGAGCGCCTGCGGGTTCGCCAGGTCGTCCGCCGAGACCTGGATGGAGGTCGCCCGGGATCGCGCGGCGATGACCGAGTCCAGTGTCTCGCGCTCGAAATCGGCCGCGCCCTGGACCGTGGCCACCAGGTTCGGGACGAGATCCGTCCGGCGCTGGTACACGTTCTCGACCTGCGACCACGCCGCCTGGACGCCCTCGTCGAGCGTCACGAGCTGGTTGTAGGTCGAGCGGATCCAGAAGAAGCCGACGAGCGCTGTGAACGCCGCGCCCGCGAGCACGACGACGCACCCGAGCTGGAGCAGTCTGCGATTCATGGCGATCGGCCCTCCACCGGCCGGGGCCGGGTCAACGGCTCGGCGCCCACCGGCTCGATCCAACCACCGGCTCGGTGCCGGGAAGGAAGGCTTCGAGGATCCGGTTGGGGCCGGACCCGGCCGGTTGCCCGGATTCGAGGTCCACCTCGACCAGCGCCACGGTCGGCGGCGCCCGGAACCCCTGCCGGGCCGCGCCCGGGCGCGCGGTCTCCATGAACCACACCCACGCCGGGAGCGCCGTGCGCGCTCCGCTCTCGCGGTTGCCGAGCGTGAGCTTCTCGTCGCGGCCGATCCAGACGCCGGCGGCGATCTCGGGATCGAATCCGATGAACCAGGCGTCGGTGAAGTCGTTCGTGGTGCCGGTCTTTCCGGCGACGGGCCGGTTGAGCCGCAACGCCTGCCGGGCGGTGCCCCGCGCGACCACGCCTTCGAGCAGGTGGGTGATCACGTAGGCGAGATCCGCCGGGATGACCGCCTTGGTCTCCGGATGGTTGCGCTCCAGGACGCGCCCCTCCTGGTCCGTGATCCGGGTGATGAAGTAGGGCTCCATCTGGACTCCCTGGTTGGGGAAGGCGCTGTAGGCCGAGACCATGTCCAGCAGGGTCACGTCGAAGGATCCCAGGGTGATCGAGAGGTAGGGCTCGAGATCCCCGCTGATGCCCAGCCGCTGCGCCATCGCGACGACCTGCTCGGGTCCGAGATCGTGCGTCATTCTCACCGCGGGGATGTTCCGCGATCCCTCGAACGCCTGACGCATCGTGATCCAGCCCCGGTGCTCGCCGTCGTAGTTGTGCGGCTGGTACACCGCCCGGGTCACCGGATCGGTGAACGTGAACGGCTCGTCGAGGAGAAGCGAGGTGGGGGAGAAGCGGCCGGTCCGGAGCGCGGCGCCGTAGGCGAACGGCTTGAACGCCGAGCCGGCCTGCCGTCTTGCCTGGACGGCGCGGTTGAACTCGCTGCGTTCGAAGTCGAAGCCGCCGATGAGGGCCCGGATCTCCCCGGTGTCCGACTCCAGCGCGAGGAAGGCGCCTTCCGCCGTGGGCGTCTGCTCGAGCCCCACGATCAGGGGCTCGTCGGTCGGAGACTCCTCGGGCAGGGACTCCGCCGATCGTCCCGGGACCACGCCCCCGAACGCCATGGGATCGGCCTGCCGGCCGGCTGCGTCCCGGAGGATGCGGAAGGGCGCCACGTCGCCCACTCGGAAGAGCTGCCCCGCGCTGCGGAAGGTCCATCGAAGCGATTCGGGATCCACTGTCGCCCGGTAGCGGCCGATCCGGATTTCGGGATCGGACCCCGCGCGGGTGACCACGCCGTTCACCACGGACCCGAGTCCGAACGCCGCGTTCCACGAGTCGTCTCTCCAGGTTTCGGGATCCTCTCCGTCGTCGAGCAGGTTGCGGGGGATGCCGCGGAACCCGCGCCGCTTGTCGTGCGCCCGCAGCGCCCGCTCCACCGAGACCTGGGCCACCTCCTGCATGGCGGTGTCGAGCGTCGTGTGAACGCGCAGTCCGCCCTCGTAGGTCGTGTCGTCGCCGTACTGATCGCTCAGGTGCTGGCGCACCATCTCGACGAAGTGCGCAGCGAACCGGTCCGGCCCGCGGGGACGCATGCGGATCGGCGCGGCGTCCGCCGCCGCCCCTGCCTCCGGGGTCAGGAATCCCTGCGCCACCATCCGATCGAGGACGATCCGCCGCCGCTCCTTCGCCGCCTCGAGGCTGCGGAGCGGGTTGTAGCTGGCGGGATTCGGCGCGACGCCGACGAGCATCGCAGCCTCGCCGACGCTCAAGTCGGAAGTGGGCTTGCCGAGGTAGAACTGCGCGGCGGCCTCGATGCCGAAGGTGTTGTAGCCGAGGTGGATGTGATTCGCGTAGAAGGTGAGGATCTCTTCCTTCGTGTACTTGCGCTCGATGCGGAACGCGGTGATCGCCTCTTCGATCTTCCGCTCGATCGTCGCTTCCCGGTTCTCGAACAGTTCCCGGGCGAGCTGCTGGGTGATCGTGCTCGCGCCGGAGACGATCCGCCCGGCGCGGTAGTTGTCCCAGACGGCCCGCACGATGCCGATCGGGTCGAACCCCCAGTGGCTCCAGAAACGCTGGTCTTCCGACGCCACGAACGCGTCACGAAGGTGCTGCGGCAGATCGGCGTAGTCCACCGGGATCCGGCGTTCGACGGCGAACTCGCCGATCTCGACGCCGTGGCGGTCGAAGACCTTGCTGGTCTCGCTCTCGCTGCTCTCCCGATTCTCGAGGGCCTCGATGAACGGCGCGTCACTCTCGTAGGCGACGAGCAGCCCCGCCATCGTCCCCCCGACCGCGAAACCGGCGAAGAGCAGTCCGAGAAACAGGGTCCGCGCGAGCGCGCGGCTCGGCGGAGAGGGCGAACTCACGCGGTCCCGGTCAGCTCCGGAGGAGATCGTGAAGCGCCCCGTCGAGGTCGGGGTGAGCGAAGCGGAAGCCGCTTTCGAGGAGGCGGCTCGGCGCGACGCGCTGCCCTTCCAGCAGGAGAGCGTCCGCCATTTCGCCGAACAGGAGCCGCATGGCGAACCCGGGGACGGGCGCGATGGCGGGGCGGCGGAGCGCCTTCCCGAGGGCGCGGGTGAAATCGCGGTTCGTGGCCGGGGCCGGGGCGGTCAGGTTGTAGGCGTACTGAAGCGCAGGAGAGTTCCCGGTCCCGCCGGTGGCGGGGAATTCGAGCTGGAGCAGGTGGATCACCGCGCCCGCGACATCGCTCAGGTGGATCCACGACATCCACTGGCGTCCGCTGCCGAGTCGTCCTCCGAGGCCGAGTCGGAAGGGAAGGAGCATCCGGCCGAGCGCGCCCCCTTCCGGAGTCAGGACGACGCCGATGCGGAGGCACGCCGTCGGGATGCCCAGGCTGCGGGCGCATCCCGCTTCGGCCTCCCAGCCGCGGGATACGTCGGAGAGGAACCCCTCGCCGGGGTCGGCCGTCTCGTCGAGCTCCTCGTCGTCCCGGGCGCCGTAGTACCCCACCGCGGAGGCGCTCAGGAACCGCGTCGGCTTCGCCCCCGCGCGCTGGAGGGCGGTCACCAGGTTCCGCGTCCCGAGGATGCGGCTCTCGCGGATGCGCCTCCGGCTCGCTGCGGTCCAGCGCTGGGCGACCGTTTCGCCGGCGAAATGGACCAGAGCGTCGAGCCTGGCGAGCGCTCGCTCGAACTCGGGTTGGGAGGATGCCTGCGACGGGTTCCAGCGAACCGCCGTGACCTGCTCGGGAAGCCCCTTCAGCGGCCCGTCGCGCCGGGAGAACGCGACGACCTCATGCCCCGCGCCGGTCAGATCCCTGGAGAGCCGTCGGCCGAGGAGCCCGGTGGCTCCGGTGATTCCAATGCGCATTCCGCCTCGAGCAATGTCCCACCGGATTCTAGCCCGGAACGTCTCCTGGTGGCTGCGGACCCGGTGGAAGTCGCGGAACGCCGATCGCGCTCCCGCTCGCCGGCGACCGATCCGACGGGTGGCGGCGGCTCGGGCGCGGTCCACGCGCGGGGGGACGAGAAGTCCGGGCGGGGCAGGCGGAGCCTCCCGTAGAATCGGGCGGATGAGGACGGGGCGACTGACGGGGAGGATCGCGGTGGTGACCGGCGCCGCCCACGGCATCGGGCGCGCCACCGGCGAGCTGTTCGCCGAGGAGGGCGCCGCTGTCGGGCTCGCCGATGTGGCGGGTGACGCGGTCGAGGCGGTGGCCGCCGGGATCCGGGCTCTCGGCGGCCGCGCCGTGGCCGTCTGCGCCGATGTCTCCACGGAAACCGGGGCCGAGTCGGCGGTGGCTGCGGCCGAGACGGCGTTCGGTCCGGTGGATGTGCTCGTGAACAACGCCGGAGTCGAGCTGAAGAAGCTCGTCGAGGAGACGACGCTCGAGGAATGGGAGCGGGTTCTCCGGACGAATCTCACGTCCGCCTTCCTGATGTCGAAGCGGGTCTTCCCCGGGATGAAGGAGCGCCGGCGCGGGGCCATCGTGATGAACTCGTCGGTCGGCAACTACATCGCTGCGATCCGCAGCTCGGCCTACGGCGCCTCCAAGGCGGGCATGATGGCCCTCGCGCGCGGGCTGGCCCTCGAGGGGGCCGAATCCGGCGTGCGGGTCAACGCCGTCTGCCCGGGCGTCATAGACACCCCGATGAACCAGCGCAATCTCGCCACCGCGGAAGACCCCGAGGCCATGCGCCGGTCCTGGTTCGAGGTCACGCCCCTCGGCCGCCTCGGGACGCCGCGCGATGTGGCGCAGGCGATCCTGTTCCTCGCCTCGGACGAATCGAGCTTCATCACCGGGGCGCCGCTCGTCATTGACGGCGGCCGCCTGATCCAGTGAGCGGCCGCTGCGGTTGAAGCCGGAGCGGCCGGCGCCCACAATAGATCGTTCGGTTCGCGCCGTCCTCCCCCGATTCCTTCCGGAGATCCGTCCATGTCCCGTCCCTTCTCGCTCCTTCGCCTCCTCGCCGCTTCTGTCGCGTTCCTGTGGCTCGTTCCGGCGCTGGCCGCCGCTCAGGAGAAGCGGCCGATGACGATCGTGGAGCTGATCGATGTGCCCCGGGTCGGGAGTCCCGCCCTCTCCCCCGACGGCTCGCAGATCCTCTTCACCCGCACCGACACGGACTGGGAAGACAACGGCCGGATGACCCACATCCACCGGATCGACTCCGACGGGACCGGCGCGGTGCAGCTCACGAACGGTGAGCACGGCGAGTCCTCGCCGCGGTGGTCCCCGGACGGGCGTCTCGTGGCGTTCCTCGCGCGCCGCGGCGAGAGCGAGCACCAGCAGATCCAGGTGCTCCGGAATTCGGGCGGGGAGGCCTCCCCTCTGACCGACCATCCGGCCGCGATCGGGCAGTTCGCGTTCTCGCCGGACGGAACCCGGATCTACTTCCTCGCCTCGGATCCCCTGACCGCCGAGGAGAAGAAGAAGGAACGGCTGAAGGACGATGTCTTCGCCTTCGACGAGGACTACAAGCAGCGGCATCTGTGGAGCGTCGAGGTGCGGGAGGGCGAGACCGTCGAGGCAGAACGGATCACCGAGGGGGACTTCTCGGTTCTCGGTTTCCAGCTTTCCGATGACGGGGCCCGGATCGCCCACCATCGGGCGCCCAGCCCTCTCTTCGACAACAGCGATGAGGGCGAGGTCTGGGTCATGGACGCGGACGGCTCGAATGCGCTCCAGCTCACCGACAACACCGTGACCGAGCGCGGGGCCCGGCTGTCGCCGGACGGCTCCACGGTGCTCTTCACCTCGGACTCGAGCATGGAATTCGAGACGTATTTCAACGACAACATCTTCCTGGTTCCGGCCGCCGGGGGAGAGCACCGGCTCCTCTACGAGGACATGCCGCACGAGGTCACATCCGCGCGCTGGGCCCCGGACGGGACGATCTACTTCACCGCGAACTCCGGGATCCGCACCGAGCTGTTCCACGCCGCGGTGGATGACGCCGATCCACAGCCGATCCTGCGGGGCGACTTCAGCGTCGGCGGCTGGAACTACCAGCCCGCAGCCGGCCAGCACGTGTTCGGGATCAACTCGCCCGTGAACGCGGGCGATCTCCACCTGCTGCCCGCGGAAGGCGGGGATCCGGTGAAGGTCACGAGCGTCTTCGACTATCTCGACGAGACCTTCCGCCTTCCGCGGCAGGAGGCGGTTCGCTGGCCCGGCGAGGATGGCGTGGAGGTCGAGGGGCTGCTCTACTACCCGCTCGACTACCAGGATGGAGAGCGCTATCCGGTCGTGGTGCAGACGCACGGCGGACCGGCCGCTTCCGACAAGTTCGGCTTCGGTTCGTGGTCCAGCTACGTCCAGGTGCTCACCGCTCGCGGCTACTTCGTGTTCAAGCCGAACTACCGGGGGAGCACCGGGTACGGCGACCCGTTCCTGCGGGACATGGTCGGCCACTACTTCAACCAGGCGCACCTCGATGTCATGACCGGAGTGGACTACCTGATCGAGCGGGGTCTCGTGGACGGCGAGCGCATGGCCAAGATGGGCTGGAGCGGCGGCGGCCACATGACGAACAAGATCATCACCCACACCGACCGGTTCAAGGCGGCGGCCTCCGGCGCGGGCGCGGTGAACTGGATCTCGATGTACGGGCAGAGCGATGTGCGGATCTACCGCACGCCGTGGTTCGGCGGCACGCCGTGGCAGGAGGACGCTCCGATCGATGTCTATTGGGGCCATTCGCCGCTGAAGGACATCTACAAGGTCACGACTCCGACGATCGTCCTCGTCGGCGAGAACGACGTGCGCGTCCCGGCGGCGCAGTCGGTCGAGCTCTACCGCGCTCTCAAGACGAACGGCGTGGACTCCCACCTCTACATCGCGCCGCGCGAGCCGCACGGCTGGCGCGAGCTGCGGCACGAGCTGTTCAAGGTGAACGTGGAGATCGACTGGTTCGAGCGCCATGTGCGCGGCATCGAGTACGAGTGGGAGACGGCTCCCGGGGACGACGACGACGAGATGATGGAGGCGACCGACGAGGCGGGTTCCGACCGGTTGCGCGACGACTGATCTCAGCCGGTAGCCGGAGCGCCACTCGGGAGAGTGGCGCTCCGTGCGGCGGGTTCCGACCGCGCGCCTCCGCGCCAGGCTGTCAAGGTCCAATCGCGTGACCAGGAGATGAATTTCACCGCGCAGCTCATCGACCAGCATGTCGAAGGAGTCCTGAAGCGACGCGCGGACGACTTCGCCGCGATCCGGCCGGACGCGGACCAGGTCGCGCTGAAATCGCTCGCCTTTGTCTTCCTGGTGGCGACGAGGGCCTTCGGTCTGTCTGACGAGGATGCCTTGGACGGTATCGTGGACGGACCCGGCGACTTCGGCGTGGATGCGCTCTACTTCGACTGTCCCGATCCCGGTGAGGTCAGTGTCCGGCTCGTCCAGGCGAAGTACCAGCGGAGACTGACGGGAGAGGACGCCTTTCCCGAGTCGGGAGTCAGGGCGCTCTTGCAGGCTGTCGGCGCGCTGTTCGACCCTGTGCGGCGGGTCACCGTGAATCCACGTCTCGAAACCCGACTGGAAGAGGTGCGTTCCTTCATCGCGGAGGGCGCGATCCCGATCGTGGAGGCAGTGGCAGCCAGCAACGGGCGCACCTGGACGGCCGAAGCGGGGCAACTCACCGCGGCGGCGGAGCGCTCGTTCGGCGGGCAGCTTGCGTGGCGGCACATCGGCGTCGAGGAACTCTTCCGTGTCTCGCTTCCCAGCAAGTCGGTCCGCGAGACGCTTCGGCTCTCCGGCTTGGCGACCGTGGAGAACTTCGAGTTCCGCAGGGCGTTGATGGGCCGTATGGCAGTGTCGGAGCTCGTTCGTCTGATGAACGCGTACGGCGATCGGATCATCGAGCGCAACATCCGCGGCTACCTCGGTCTGGCCGGGAACGAGGTGAACGACTCCATCGCCCGCACGTTGCGACGACCAGCCGACCGACCGAGCTTCTACTTTCTGAACAACGGGATCACGATGATCTGCTCCCAGTTTCGGCACAACGCGCTCCAGGAGCGGGACTGGCAGGTGCAGGTCGAGGATCTCCAGATCGTCAACGGAGGCCAGACGGCGCGCACGGCCCAGCGCGTCGCCCGGGATCTCGTCCCCTCCGACCTCGATGAGGCACAGGTGCTCGTGCGCCTCTACGAAGCCGATCAGGGAAACGGGGACTTCGTGAGTCGGATCACGCTGGCGACCAACAGCCAGAACGCGGTGTCGCTGCGCGACCTCCGTTCCAACGATGAACGCCAGGGGAAGCTGGCTGCGTCCATCGGCCACCTCGGATACGAGTACCGAGCGAAGAAGACAGTCGCCGCGCAGCTGCCCGGCGTCCTGACGAGCCCGGTCGTCGCGCAAGCCGTGCTCGCCGTCTGGCGGCGCCGTCCGCACCAGGCCCGATTCCACCGCACCCAGCACTTCGGCCGCCTGTATTCCGTCATCTTTACCGAAGATCTGAACGGCTCGCAGGCGATCCTCGCCGTTCTGGCGTTCCGAGCTGCGGAGAACCGCCGCAAGCATCCTCCCGTCGGGAGCCCGGACTTTCTCCCTTACGGTGCCCGCTTTTCCGCAATGCTCCTCGGTCGCTATCTTCTCGAGGAGACCGGTCTCGATCTCGCGGCGCTGGACCATCGAACCTTCGGGGAGGCGAGGGAGACGCTGCAGGCGAATGCCGCGGTCTGGCTGGAGCGGTCCGAATCCGAAATCGCCGACGCGCTCGACTGCTGTTTCGCCCGACGGGAGCGGACGCTCCAACGGCTCGCCGCAGTGTTCCGTCGCGCTGATCTCGTCGAGGAACTCGCTCCCGGATCCTGACCGTCCGGCCCTGCCGGAGTCCGGGGGGGGCGGTTCGTGATCGGCGTATCCTGTGTCCATGTGCGGGCGATTCACCCAGGCGAGCTCCTGGAATGAGGCGGCGGAGCTCTTCGATCTCGACGGCGAACTCCCCGAACTGGAGGCGCGCTACAACATCGCCCCGACCCAGAGCGCTGTAGTCGTGCGGCGCGAGGCCGGCGGGAGGCGGCGGGCGCGGTCGCTGAAGTGGGGGCTCGTGCCACGGGGCGCCGCCGATCCGCGCATCGGGAGCCGCCTCATCAACGCCCGCTCGGAGACGGCGCGCTGGAAGCCGTCGTTCCGGGACGCCTTCGCCGCTCGCCGGTGTCTGGTGCCGGTGGACGGTTTCTACGAGTGGGCGCGCCGGGGCGGCCGGAAGCACCCCTGGCGTCTTCGGCTGCGAACCGGAGGATTCTTCGCACTCGCCGGGCTCTGGGAGCGCTGGTTCGGGGCGGGGACCGGGTTCGGGCCCGAGGAGAAGATCGAGATCGAGACCTTCACCATCCTCACCACGGCGGCGAACGCACTGGTCGGAGAGCTCCACGACCGGATGCCGGTCATCGTGGCGCCCGGTGACTTCGGCCGGTGGCTCGGGGGCGGCGAGATCCCGTTCGAACCGTTTCCGGCGGAGGCAATGGCGGCCGACCCGGTGAGCCCCCGGGTGAACGATCCCCGAAACGACGATCCTCGCTGCATCGCTCCGGTCCCGCCCCCCGGCGAACCCCGCCGGCCCCCGAGTCTCTTCGGTTGAAGACCGGGAGCGTTCACGACCAGAGAGCTGCGCTCACGCGTCGAGCCCGCGAATCCCGGCAACCCGCGCGACCTCCCGCGCGAGCCCCCGGAAAGCCCGGTGGCAGCCACGCACGGCCTCCGCGTGTCCTCCGAGAGCGCCGTCCGCGGCGCGCAGCAGGAACATGGGCTTCCTTGCCTCCTGCGCGAGTGGCATCAGGCTGCGGAAGTGCTTCAGCATGGCCCGGCAGTGCGGATCGGACGTGACTCGAACGCTGCGATCCACGGCTTCTTCCAGTACGTACTCGCGGTACGCGCCCGGAATCCGATTCATCCATCGCTCGTAGGCGCGGACGGGTCGGTCCAGTCGCACGGCGTGCTGCAGGACGACATAGCCGATGGCCGACATTTGTCCTTGTGGCAAATCAAGGTCGGGAACCGGGTTCTTGCGTCTCCGCTCGTTCCACTGCTTCCGCCATGTCCGCAGCGTTGGGCCGAGATTGCGGAGGCCCTGGATCGAGTACAGATCCGGGGCCAGCGGGACGAGGACATGGTCGGCGCTCAGCAGCGCGGCCCGATTCACGGATCCCAGATTCGGGCCGACATCCACCAGTGTCAACTGGGCGTCCACCGTGGGCGCTGCCTGCCGAAGGGCTCGGGAGAGGGCCGTCACGACCCGAAATGCCCGTGGTTTCTCGTCGAGACAGTCGGGCCACTGCGTTGAGAGCTCGTCCTCGGCTGCGGACAGGAGCAGGTCGCCGGCAACCAGGCCCAGACCCGGCGCGGGCTCCAGAATCCGGGGTGGGGTCAGGTCGCCGGTCCCCTCCAGAAGCGGCAGGATCGAACCGTAAATCGTCCGACGGGGGCCGGCGTCGCTCCACAGTTCCTCCATTTGTCGTCGTCGAGGAACATACTGGTGAGATTGCCCTGTGGGTCGAGATCCGCCGCGAGCACGTTGCATCCCAGTTCGGAGTACATCCATGCCAGGTGATAGACGAGCGAGGTCTTGCCGACGCCACCCTTGTTGTTGAAGACGGCGATGGTCGTCACGGGGCTGCCCTCACCGTCGCGGCGACCGATGAAGAACTCACCTCGAACTCGACCGTGGGATTCCCGTTGCGCTGGAGGGCTCGCTGGGCGATGGGAATTCCGAGACCGAATCTCTGGGCAAAACCGAGGCCCTTCATGATCTCAGCGACGAGGCGATTGCGATAGTCCGTCGTGCCGTCGCCGAAGTTGTGCTGGTGGACGTTGCCGAACGGACCGCCCACGCTCAGGATCTCGACCCGGTCGCGATACCAGTAGATCCGTATGGGAGCGTGGGTTCCCTCGTAGTTTCGGTGCATGACGGCGTTCCACGTCAACTGGAGCAGCGCCTCGAGCGGGTAGTCGGGCTGGCGGCACTCGGTCCGGTGGCCCTCGACCTCTGTTCGAATTCGGATGTTCAGCCGCAGGGTCTCCCGCAGGTGGTTCAGTGTGTCCTCGAGACGTCCGGTGAATGTGGCCTGGTGCTGGATCGGATCCGTGATTCTGTTGCCTTCGAACCGCACGAACTGGATCCACGCGCTCCCGATCCAGCCGAGGGGATCCTTCCCGAACGCGAGGATGGCGCCACCGGTAGGGATTCCTTCCCTCATGAGTCGCAGCGATTCGAGCTGCGACTCGAGCGGTCGAGCGTTGCGCTCCAGAATGTCGGGCGCGATCACGGCGGGCAGATACCGTGTCCGGATGTAATGGAGGTCCAGATCCTGCCGAGTTGCTCCGGGAATTGGTCGCTGGTCGAAGGGCAGGTCGAGGCTCCGGCGGCGCTCCGTCAGGATTCTCTCGTCGTCCACCGAGGCCTCGCGAACAGTGGGCCCCACTCGGACCCAGACGCGGCCCTTGTACCGGACCGGGGGGATCCCGGACGGTTCTACAGTGACGACCGCAACCTGGCAACCGCGGATGGTGCGGCGCTGGACCTGCATTGCCGGCTGCGGCAGGATCGAACCCTCGCCGTGGATGTTGGCGAGCTTCCGCAGCAATCGGTCGTCGATACGGAGATTGGCGCAAGATCCGTCGTCCCTGAGGCCGACGACCAGGATGCCAGGCTGCTGGTGACGGGGCAGATCATTGGCGAACGCACAGATCGACCGTCGGATCTTGTGGCTGTCGGCGACGGACTCCTTCCACTCGACCCGATCGGACTCGGAGCCCCCCCGCGAGGGCTTCGAGTTCGGGATCGGAAAGCGCCGGAGTCATGAGCGGAGTGAGGCCGGCGTCAGCATGACGGCCGGCGGGCTCCTATGGCGTCGCCGGTTCCGGCGAGTTCGGCATGGCGAGGGCGGCGTCGGCGAGGCGGCGGGCGGCGTCGGGGAGGCCCGCGCCACTCTGGACATTGGCGGTCAGCGCGACGGCGAGTCCGCGCGCGGGCAGCCGCAGCAGGTGGGTGGTCCCTCCGGTCGCGCCGCCGGAGTGGGCCACCCAGGTTCCGGCCTCGTCGTCGGCGATCCGCCAACCCAGGGCGTAGTCGCTCACGGTTCCATCGGCCAGGACGTAGCGCGTCGTCATTTCGTCCCGGGTCTCCGCTTCCATCAGCGCCCCCGCGTCCATCGCCAGGGCAAACCGCACCAGATCCGGCGCCGTGGCGATCATGCCGCCTCCCGCCCACTTGATGGAGAGGTCGGCGAGCGGCGCGTTCCAGACGCCGGCCTCGTCGTCCCGCTTCACGTACTGCCGGACCCGGTGGGGAACGATCTCGTACTGGTGCTCGAGGTGGGTGTTCTCCATCCCGGCCGGCCCCCAGACGTTGACCTGCATGTACTGGTCGAAGCTCATGCCGGACGCGGTTTCGACCACGCCCGCGAGCAGGTTGTAGGCGTAGGTCGAGTAGCTGTAGTCGGTGCCCGGTTCGAAGAGAAGCGGATCGTCCCGGAAGATCTCGGTCGCCGCCTCGATCGTGTCGAAGCGCTCCTTCATGTCGAACTCCCCCGGGTTGTAGTGGCGGATCCCCGAGGTGTGGGTCAGGAGGTGGCGCAGCGTGACCGGGAACTCCTTCTCGGGGAACGCCGGGAAGTACTCCTGGACCGGGGCGTCGAGGGCGAGAGATTCCTGCTCGGCGAGCTGCATGATCGCCACCGCGGCAATGGGCTTCGAGATGGAGGCGATCCGGTACACGCTGTCCGGCGTCGCGGGCAGGTTGTTCTCGATGTCGGCGAGCCCCGAGGCGCCGGTCCAGACGATCTCGCCGTTCACGGCCACGGCGGCGGAGAGGCCCGGGCTGCCGGCGGTTTCCCTGGCTTCGGCCACGATCTCTGCGAACGCCGCGCCCGGATCGGGAGCGGGCGCCGGATCGGAGCAGGCGGCGAAGGCGAGCGCCACCGGCAGGCCGAGCCACGCCGCATTCCAGCGATCTCGACCGATGCGCGCCTCCCCGCGCGGGCCGCCCTCACCGGCGGCGCAAGACAACAATCCGTCCGTCGCAGCTTTCCCGATCATCGAATCTCTCCTCATGTTTCTCTCCGGGTTTCTCCTCAGTTTTCTCCTCAGGGCTCGTCGAGGTGGGCCGTGACCACGCGCCACACCCGCTCGAAGTTGGCTCCCAGAATCCCCCGCACTTCATCCTCGTCGAATCCGGCCTCCGCCATCGCCTCCGCGATCGCTTCGAAGTCGGCCTCGTCGCCGAACCCTTCGCTGTAGGAGGACATCCCCCGCAGGTCACTCCCGATGCCGAGGCTCTGCGCGCCGCCCACCGAGGCCACGTGCAGGGCGTGGCGCGCCATCCCGGCGACCGTTGGCACGAGCGAGCCGTTGGGCCAGATGCCGATCACGCCGCCGTTCGCGGCGATCTCGCGGATCTCCGGGTCCAGCAGGTGACGGTCGTGTTCTCCCAGCGCGAACGCGCCGGTGTGGCTGAAGACGACGGGGTGCTCCGAGACATCGAGCGTGTCCCGGATCGTCTCGGGGTTTGCGTGAGCGAGGTCAATGACGATCCCCAGCCGGTTGCACTCCCGGACGACGGCGCGGCCGAAACGGGTCAGGCCGCCGGGGGTGTAGGGCCAGGTCTGGATGTGGCCGATCCCGTTCGGCCGGAAGTGGACGAGCTGCAGCAGCGCCAGTCCTCGGCGGTGGAGTTCGCGCAGCCGCCCGATCCGGCCGTCGAGCGAATCGGCGCCTTCGAGGGCGGGCAGGATCGCGAGTTTCCCCTCCTCACGCGCCCCGTAGGCCTCGGCCGGCGTGCGTACGAACACCGCATTCGCCTCGGCCACGGTCCGGTCGAGTCGCTCGAAGCGGTCCAGGGTGTAGTCCCACGCCTCGCCGGGCTCCGGGCGCCGGTTGCCGCCCTCGATCCGGCTCCCGTCGCGCCGGACGTAACCGCCGCGGTAGGGCGTGTCCGTGCTGATCGTGGCGACGACCGCGTCCATCCCCCGATCCAGATAGCGGGCGATCTCCTCGTCGCTGATGCGAGGGACATTCGCCCGGTGGAACCGGGAAGGGTGGGCGTGGATATCCACGGCGAGGGGAGTGGACTCCCGGGGCTGGGCTCCTCCCGCGACCGGGAACGCGGTCGTCGCGAAGAGGAGGGCGCAGCCGACCGCCCCGGCGGCGCGCCGCGCCGGCGCGCCGCTGTCGTCCCGAACGGCCACCTACTCCTGCTCGTCCGTCGCTTCGGTCGGCAGCACGACCCGGCCGACCCCGTTCGCGATCTCGAACTGCGTCCCGTAGGGGGCCGACAGGCGCACCAGGTCGTCGAGGATCTTGTCGGCCAGCTCGCCCTCGGCCAGCATCGGACGGCCGCGGACGTGGCGCGGCTGGCCGTAGCCGAGGGTGATCGGATGCAGCGTCAGCTCGACGAGCTGCTGTCCGCTCCACTCGGGCACGGCGATGACCGCCTCCCAGATCTCGGGGATCGCCGGGAAACCGGTCGTGTCGTTGTTGTATCGGGCCTCGTTGAAGTCGGCGAGGCCGTCGGTCTCGTCCAGCCCGAGGCGATGGTAGTTCTCGTACGGCAGTCGCTGGAGCGTCTCGTTCTGGAAGATGAAGTCCCCCAGGCTGTACAGGATGGGCGCGCCCTTGTAGATCTCGATGGCGCGGAGCGCGTGGGGGCCGTGTCCGACGAAGACCGTCGCTCCGGCATCCACCATGGCGCGGGCGAAGATGACAAGGAATTCGGCCGGAACCATCCGGCTGTTCGGGCCCGGCGCCCCCTCATGGGCGTGGATCGTCACCATGACGTGGTCGGCCTGGCGCCGCGCGTTGCTGACGATCATGGCGATCTCCGCCAGATCCTCGGGGTGCGGCTCGGTCCGGACGCCGGGAGCATCGGCAAGCTCGAACCGGTTCCGGAGGAAGTTCAGGCGGTCTCCGGTGGCGGGTGGATTCATCTCGAGATCCCGCATCGTCGCCCGGACGCCCTCGAGCTGTTCCCGCGTCACTTCGTAGGTCGTGAGGTAGCGGAGGGGATTCAGACCCGGCCGCGGCGGGATGTCGTCGCGGGACTTGCCCGCCACCGAGTGGTCGGGGAAGGTCGAGGCCAGCGAGATCAGGGCGAGACGGCCGTCCTTCGTCTCGATGAACTTGGCTTCACGGGCTTCGGCGAGGCTGCGACCGATCCCGGCGGCGACCATCCCCGCCTCCCGGATGTACTTCTCGGTGAGCAGCATGGCGGGCGGCCCGTAGTCCCCCGAGTGGTTGTTCGCGAGCGACCCCAGGTCGATCCCGGCCCACACGAACTCCTGCACCAGTTCGGGCTGAGCGCGCATGTAGGTGCCCCCGCTCGAACTCATGGGATAGGACTCCCAGTCGTGGAAGAGCACTTCCACGTTCGTGAACGCGAGGTCGGCGCCGCGGAGGAGATCGATCATCCGCAGGAACTCCGGCTCCTCGTACACGCTCAGCTTCCGGGTGATGATCGAATCCCCGGTGAGCGCCAGGGTGAATCGCTCCTGGGCGAGGGATCCGGTGGCGAATCCGAAGATGAGCGCCGCCGCGGCGACGACCGGGAAGCGACGGGACGCTCGGGTTTCGTGGGTCATGAACGCGATCCTCCAGGAAGCGCGAGTATGGCAGACCGCCGATGGAATGCCGCTTCAAACGACGGCGCGTTAATCTGCGCCGATGCCCCCGATCAGTCAGGAGACCCTCGCGATCCTCGGGTTGGGCGTCGGGCTGTTCGTTGCCTTCCGCAGCCTCCGCGCCGATCTGCGCGCTGCCGCCGTAGATCGCGCCGGGATCCGCAGTGACATCCACGCCCTCGCCGAGCGCGTCGCCCGGATCGAGGGAGCCCTGCCGTTCCTCACCGATCACGCCGCGAAGCCGAGCGAGCCCGTCAGGTAGCGATTTCCGGCGCGCCGGGCCGGTTCTCGCGGTAGCGGCCCTGCCCGGCACGATTGCCAGCGCGCAGGGCTCCTGCGATCAGCGCCGGTAGTCGAGCGGGGGCGGCCGGTCGCCCACGAGCGGCACGTACTCGAAGTCCGGCCCGCGGGCGGCGTCCAGCTCGTCGAGCGCCGCCTCGATATGCGAGGGATCCGAGAAGAGGTCCGTCACCGTCCGCGCGAGCACCTGCGCCGCGATGTGCATGCCCTTCAGCCCGATCGTGGTCCCGCCGGCGGCGATCGCCTGCCAACTGTGCGCGGGCGTCCCCGGAACCCAGGTCGCGGTTCGGAACTGCGCGGTCGGGACCACCCAGCTCACGTCCGCGACATCCGTGGAGCCGCCCGCCGGAGTGCGCCGCCACTCGGCGACCTCCTCCTGCGAGCCGATGGGGCGGGGGTTCTGGAGGTGCTCCTGGATGGCCTCCGCGAAGGCGCGCTCCTCGTCGTTGTAGGCGAAGCCGCCGACAGTGTTCAGGTTGTCGAACAGGAGGCGGCCGATGTGCTCGTTGGGGAGCATGTTGTAGAGACCGTGGATGATTTCGTGCTCCACGGTGGTGCCGGTGCCGAGCGCCGCCGCGTCGGCCGCCTTCAGGATCCGGTCCCAGTTCGACCGGGCGACCTCCACCGACGGGTGGCGGTTGTAGTAGTAAACCTCGGCGAAGTTCGGCACGACGTTCGGCGCCTCGCCGCCCCGCGTGATGACGTAGTGGATCCGGCTCCGCTCGTGGACGTGCTCGCGCATCAGGTTCACCATGAAGTTCATCGCCTCCACGGCGTCGAGTGCGGAGCGGCCCTGGTCCGGCGCGCCGGCGGCGTGGGCCGAAACCCCTCGAAACCGGAATTTGGCCGACAGGTTGGCAAGCGAGTCTCCCGGGCTTGCGTCGTTCCGGTCCCCCGGATGCCAGGCGAGCACTGCGTCCACATCCTCGAAGAGCCCCCCGCGGACCATGTACACCTTCCCGGCGCCGCCCTCTTCCGCGGGCGTTCCGTACACCCGGATGCGACCCGGAGTCCCGGAACGCTCCAGCCATTCCTTCGCGGCGAGTCCGGCGGCAACGGATGCGGTCCCGAACAGGTGATGCCCGCAGGCGTGGCCGGCGCCGACATCGTGCCGCTCGAGCGGCTCCGGCACTGCCTGCTGGGTGATGCCCGGGAGGGCGTCGTACTCGGCGAGGATGCCGATCACCGGACCGCCGGCGCCCCACTCCGCCATGAACGCCGTCGGCATCCCGGCGACTCCGGCCTCCACCGAGAACCCGGCGGCCGTGAGCTGCTCCTGGAGAAGGCCGGAGCTCTTCTCCTCCTGGTAGCCCACCTCGGCCCATTCCCAGATCCGCAGCGCGACTTCCTCGAAGTCGGTCCGCTGCGCGTTCAGGAAACGGGTCACGGTATCGGCGGCGCTGTCGTCGTCCTGCGCCGCGCCCGTCACAGGGACGAGCAGCGCGGCGACGAACAGCAGGGTGCGCGGTGTCGGAAGTCCTCGGTTCACGGCAACCTCCCTCGAATGATCCGGGTCAGCTCAGGAGGTCAGAGTATGCCCGCACCCCCCTTCTCCGCCCGGGTTCGGGCCTTTCGTCGGATCGGTTACGGTCTCTGTCCATGAGCGCTGCGCCGTGGAGACGATGCCGGATCGGGATCGCGTTCCTCGCTGGCGGGGGACTCCTCGGGTGCGCCACGACCCCGGAAACGGGGTGGGCGCCGGTCGAAGCGGATCAGGTCGAGGAGCCGGCTCTCTGCCAGGAGCCCTGCGAGGCCGAATGGCGGCGCGCCGAGGAGTGGGTCAAGAAGCACTCCGGCTACCCGTTTCCCTCCGAGGTGATCGTCATGGACGACCGCATCGAGGCTCTGCGGTCCGGAGCTCTCGGTTGCAACTTCTTCGATCGGACCCGGCGGCACCGCCCCGGGGTCGGCTGCGTCGAGTTCCCGCCCGCCTCCGAACCGCTCGGCCCGATCGATCCCCCTCCGGAAGTGGCCCCCATCGGAAACCGCGCCGCCGTCAACTCCCATGCGACGTTCCTGGTTCTCCGGGAGCATGCCGGCGATGGACGATCGAGGGTGCGCCTGGTCCAGGTCTTCGCCGGTCGCGAAGACGCCCGCGCGTCAACGCGACAGGATTCGTTCCGACGCTTCGTCCGCACCGGCGAGGTCTCGCCCGAGTCGTCCCGCTGAGATCGTCTCGGGCCTGCCCGTCGCGCCCTTTCCCTCAGTCGCGCATCTCGCGGAGTACGGCGTCGCCGAATCCGGGAATCCCCAGCTCCCAGCGACCCGGGCTCGCTTCCCGGATCACGCCGACGTCGGACAGTCGGTCCCGCAGATCCCAGGCGGAGCCCGGCGTTGTCATGGAGTGCAGTTGACCATGACACGATGCTGCTCCCGGGCAGCGCTGGAGGACCGGTCTGAACGTCTTGGCGCCCCTCGCGGCAGCCTGGTCACCGGATCGGTCGAAGAGGTGAGATTCAGCCTCGGTCGAAAGGATGCGGAGTCCCCGGCCAGGTCAGGTGTCGAGGAGGGGGTTCTTCCAGCGAAGGCCAGGGAAACGGGAGAAGTCGGCGTCGTTCGAGTACACAGTGGCCGCATGTTCGATCGCGTAGGCGGCGATGTGCGCGTCGGTGGTCAGGTTGCCGGTCCCATGTCCCTCGACCAGAAGGTGGGCGAGAACCCCCCAGTGGCGAGCCGTCGGCTGGAGGACCGTTGTCCACGGTTGCCCCATCCAGCCCTGGACCCGGTCCACAGCTTCTTCCATGGACAGCGGATGGCCAAAGATCCGCGGGTCCGTCGTAATGCGAAGGAAGGCGAGCAGACTGGGGAACACCAGGCCGACAGGCACGGGCGAGGAAAGAACTTCATCCCACCACCGTCGGGCTCGCGAGTGGAATGGGCTCGTCTGATCCACTGAATAGATCAGGAGGTTGGCGTCAGGAACGATCATGCGCGAGGGTGCTCTGACGCTCGATCCAGGCATCGGTCTCCAACTCGTCGGAGAGCTGGTTGAGCCTCCTCGGATCGAACCCGGCCCGCAACTGCAACGCATGGGGCTTCGTCCGGTACGTCCGGGCCGGCGTCGGCTCGTTCTCGGCCCGAAGGCCAGCGCGGAGCAGGGAGTTGACGATCTGCTTCAGGGAGCCGGCGCCGTTTCGCCGACGACTCTGAATCGCCTCGGCGACGTCGCGATCCAGTGTCAGAGTAGTACGCATAAGAGCATCATATTGTGGGCGCTTCATGATGTCCAGAGCATCACACGTCCAGCCTTGGCCTCGCAGTTCCGACCGTCCACCGGGAAGGAACCGGTTCGAGGCCTTCGATGCGATCGGAGAACCCGACGGAGTCTGGCAGGACGGGCGCGTCAACCGCGCGCGAGGACGGAGTCGCCCGGACGCCAGATCCGTCAGCTTGCGCGTGGAGACTTCGAGTTTCGCGGTCCCGTCCGGCGAGCAACGGCGGCGCAGCCCCGGTGCCCGGCCGAAACGGGTTGATCGCGCTCGGCAGCGGCTTCATGGACTCGGCCAGTCCCGGGCGCTGACGGCCTGGTCCGACTCCGGAATCGGGCCGGCCTCGCCCTCAATCCCACATGGTCTCGACGTCGGGACAGCGGAGGAGCCGCGCATCGGCAGTGATCAGACGGAGCCCGAACACCTGGGCGGTGGCAACGATGAATCGGTCGGCTGGATCCTGGTGGCCGAGGCGGACCCTGCGGCTGGCGGCGGCGACTTCGAAGTTGAGTGGCGCTTCGCGGACCGACGGCATCGCGTCACGTAGCCAGGCCTCCAGGCCGGGCGTCAAGGTGATTCGCCTCTTCTCGACCAGCAGCGCCACTTCCCACACGCTGACCGGTGAGAGCCGCGGGCGCTCCGGCGCCTCCGAGAGGGCCCGTCGAACCGAGGAGGGCAGGCGCTCGGGCTCGTTCAGCCCCAGATCCACGCGTGGGTATCGAGCAGGAGCGGCATCTACCGCAGCGCCTCCCAGTCGGATTCCTCGCACGCAGGGGCGACGATGTCCCCGTGCACCTCGACGGATCCCCGCATGGAGCCCAACCAGTTCCCGGCGGGATTGGCGGCCGGAGGCAGAATCCGGGCGATCGGCTTGCCCCGCCGGGTCACGAGAATCGGTTCGCGAGTCTGCCCGACACGAGCGAGCACGGCGAGGCAAGTCGCCTTGAACTTGGACACCTGAATCTCGGTCATGGAGTGCAGTTTACCATGATTCCTGACCATGATCTGATGCTGCTCCCGGGTAGCGCTGGAGGACCGGTCTGAGCGATCTGGCGCCCCTCGCGGCCTCCAGAATCCGGCGGGAGTCCCGGCCGCGACGATCAGGAACGGCGGGGCGCCTCGATCGGCCTTGGCGGCCTGGATCGCGTCCGGGAACGGGCGGGCCACCTCCGGAACCAGGGCCTGCACCTCGTCCAGGAGTACGACCAGCGGTCTGGATCCGTCGGTGCTCAGCCACCCGGCGAAGAACGCTTCGACGTTCCGGGTTGCCGCCTCCGGCTGCCGTCGCCGCGCCGACTCCAGCGAACTGGATGCCGGTCACCTGATCCCGGATCCGACCGGAGCGCTCCTGGAGTTCCCGAACCAGGTACTCCCGATCTGTCAGCGCGTCCACGGGCAGGCGCTCGACGCGCAGCCGGCGCTTTCGGGCCCGGTCGCCGATCTCCAGAAGCAGTGCGGTCTTGCCGTTACCGCGAGGGCCGTAGAGCAGCGCGCCGCGGGGGAGGCTCCGGCCGGAGGCCAGCTCGGTCAGCTTGCGCTCCGTGATCTCGAGTTCGCCCTCCCGGCCAGCGAGAAAGGGTGGCCGCACCCCCGCTCCGGGCCGGAACGGGTTGACGCCGTGCGGAAGCGGCCTCTTGGGGCGAGCCCACCCCGAACACCGGCGGCGGCATCCATGGACCATGGCGGCAAGCGGATCCGGCTTGCGACCGTCGGGAGCGTCACGTTCCGGACCCCCCTGGACTGGCGGCGTCGGTGTGGCGAGTCGGAGACTCGCCCGGCTGCGACGGCGGCTACGGCCGCGATGACCAGCCGATGTCCACGCCGAAGAGCACATAGACGGGACGCGCGAC